>CAYLJT010000468.1:0-6992 GCA_964383995.1 uncultured Polyangiaceae bacterium | reverse complement strand
CTCGATCCCGCCCTGCTCGATCCAAGCTCGATGCCCGGGGTCGATCCAGCGGCCATCGCCAGCGGTATCACGGCCGTCGTACGACGCCTGGAAGAACATGGATACGGCGTGACATGGTGCCCCGTGGACCGCGGCGAGACGGCCGAGGTCACCGTTGCAGCGGAGCTTGGGCGGCTTCCCTACGCGGGCGTGGTGATCGGCGCCGGTATTCGCGTGAATCCACCGCTGTTTCTGCTCTTCGAGAAGCTGATCAACGTCGTGCATCGGAGCGCGCCGAGCGCGAGGATCTGTTTCAACACGACGCCGGCGGACACCCTCGAAGCGGTCCAGCGCTGGCTCTAGACGAGCGCGGGAAAAGCACCCCAGCGCACACGAGCCTACGGCGCAGCCGGTCCCACCGAAGAAAGGTAAATGGCACCGCCGCCACCCCCCCACGTACGGGCATGCCCCAGCATCGCCTCCGTCTCGCCATCGTCATGGCCCCCTTGGCTCTTTTGTTCACAGCCTGTGCCGAAGGGCAGACGCTCCAAGAAGTGGGCGCCGACGTGCAGGACGGCAGCGCGGGGGGAGGCGGCGGCGGTGCTCCACCCCTCGGCGTAGGGGGCGGTGATGTCAAAAATCCCTGGGATCCAGGGGCGCCGGACGGTGGGACCTGCTCCGAGGTCACGAGCCTCATCCACGTCGTCTCCACCGCTGGCGACCTGTACAGCTTTTGGCCCCCTACCCTCCAGTTCCATAAGGTCGGGCACCTCGACTGCCCCGTCGGCCAGGGCGGCTTTTCTCCCATGTCGATGGCGATCGACAAGCAGGGCATCGCCCACGTGCTGTATTGGGATGGCAAGGTGTACGACGTCGATCTCGAGACCGGCGCCTGCGACGCCAGCGGCTTTGGCGGCAACCTCAGCAGCTTTTACTACTTCGGCATGGCCTACGCAGCGGATCCGGCTTCCCCCTCGGGGGAGACCTTGTTCGTACGCGAAGCGGCCTTCTACGATGCAGGCAGCGATCCTCTGGTAAGAAAGCTCGCGCGCCTCGACCTTGCCACGAAGGACCTGGAGGTCGTCGGCTCGGGGGAAGGTGCCAACGCGGACTTGAGCGGCACGGGCGACGGACGTCTGTTCGCGTTCGTCAAGAACGAAGACGCCAGCGCTTCGGTCACCGAGCTCGACGCAAAGACCGGCGGCGCGTTGAGCGTGACGCCGCTCGACGGCGTGACCATCGGCGATTCCTGGGCATTTGCCCATTGGGGCGGCGATCTTTGGCTGTTCTCCGGTCAGGAAGGTCAGGGTCTGAGCGTCTTCCAGCACGAGCTAGCCACCGGCGAGACGACCCTGGTCGCGACGCAGGGTTTCCGCATCATCGGCGCCGGCGTATCCACTTGTGTGCCGGTGGAACCTCCCCAGTAGCCGACGTGGTCTGAGGCGCGCTGCGCGACGGATGTCCTACTTCCGTGCGAGCAGGGTCATGCGACGAACCACCTGCCCTTGCCGCGTGACGGTGAGGAGCACGGGCGGACCTGGCAAGGTCTTCGCAAATACGAACGTGGAGACGACCGGCACACCGTCGTCCCCCGGCTTGGAGACCTCGTACGTCCAGGTGGCAAGGCGGCCGAGGGGCGTGTCAAGCTCACCCTCCGTGCGGGTGGTAGCGGCGGCAGGGAAGGTCGCGTGGTCGCGCAGTTCGATCCACGTCGACCTTGCCTCGCCCTCGTCGCGAAGCAACGCACCGTCCTCCGCAAAGACCTTGGAAGCCAGGGTCATGCCCTCGGCGTCCGCCGCGACCACGGTCCATTCTTCGACGGTCGCTGCCGCGCCCGCACCTTCCATCCGAAAGCGCAGCACCTGACCCTTGGGCATGGCGTCTCGGATCTGGTCGGCGGTGAAGGGTCGGGGCGCAATCGCCTGCGTCGAAGGGTCGACCGCGGCGGCCGCGCTGGAGGGCGGGGAGGGCACCTGGGTCGCTTGAACGTCGGCCGCGGAGCCCCCGCAAGCCGTGACCAGACCGAGGGCCAACACGATGGAGATCTGCGCCTTTTGCACGGCCTGACGCCTACCATGATCCGGGGTCGCCGGACAACCGACCTTCGTTCGCGAGCTACGCCCTCGAGCCCTCTGCCCGAAACACCGTTCCTACCGGCGATCCACCCAAAACGCCGCATATCGTGCCTGCAAACGCGCCGACAGCTGCCCCGGAATCACAAGAAGTCGCCATGGTGAATGATGCGATCTTGGTAGTCCCTCTGTCGGACGCGCGAAGCACACCTCATTGTAATACGTGATACGCAAAACCTGTGTGCGTGGGATACCGTTCGGCCTGGCTTCGTAGAAGCTTTGGGGAGATCGGCAATTGGGCCTCCGGGACGGCGTGAAAATGCGCAAATTCGGCTTCATTTCGGCTCTGCTTCTGCTCTCCTTTGGCTGCGGCTCGTCGGACGATGGCGGCGCATCGGGCGTCAGCGCGTCCGGCGTAGGTGGGGCCGGCAGCAGCGCGACCACGGACGCCTCGGGGACGGGCGGCGACAGCAGCAGCTCCGATGCGACGACCGGCGCAGGAGGGCAGGGCGCGGGCTTCGAAGGACCCGGTGTGACAGGCGTGCTTCGAGACGCGGACGGCGTGCCCATGGTCAACGAGACGGTCCTCGCCTGCAGCGCCGCGACCTGCTTCTACAAGCAGTCGGAGAGCGACGGACGCTTCTCGTTCGAGCTGACCCCGCCCGTGGATGTCGCGGTCAAGACCGAAGAAGACCTGAGCGTCTCACCGCGACGCGCGGCAGCCCTCGTCCCGGTGCAGATCCTCGGAAACGACCCCGTGGATATCGGCGATGTCTTCGTGTGCAATCTCCCCGAAGGCGCTCCCGTCGGGTCCGGAGGCTCGAAGACGTTGGTGGTGGGCGACGGCCTCGAGCTGACCGTCATCCCCGCCGACTTGAAGGCTCCCCTCGGCTTCGCGCTGGTCGATCTGGCCGCCTGTTCCATACCCGACGAGCACCAGCACCCCATCCCTGGCCTGGAGGGCGAAGAGGTCCTTGCCGTCTATGCTCTCCATCCCTTCAGCGGGTCGAGCGAATCGCCGATGGCGGTCCGCGCACCGTCCGATCTACCCGCTGGTACGGCGGTCAATTTCCGCACGACTAGCTGGTTGGACGGTCATCTTTCCGACATCGCCAAGGGCCACGCCGACGGCAGCTTCGTGGAGACCGACCCCTCCGAGGGAATCTACGACTTCACCTGGCTGGTCATCTCGAAGTAGGCAAGACCGCCTGCGACCCCGTCGGCGCGGCGAGCCCGATTCGGCGTCCTCGCCGCGGTGAGGGCCGCTCTCGTCGCACGGTCTCGCCCACGTCGCCCCCCAAGGGGCGTCGCGCCCGCGCCGTCAAACGAGCCTTTTTTTGCAGAATTTGCCGACGGACCTCGACGGGGTGAGCCGTTTGGGAAAAGCTCGGGGTCTCCACGTACAAGCCCCATGTTTGCCCGCCACCGTGCCGCCCCGACCCGTGCCAACGTCGTGCGGTTGCGGCCTGCGACCTGGGACGACGAGGCGCTGCTCTCGGGCATTCGCTCGGGAAATCCGACGGCCATCGACGCCTTCGTCGAGCGCTACTCGCCCCATGTACGGCGAATCCTGGCGCGAATCCTGGGCCCCGACGGCGATCTCACGGATCTGCACCAGGACGTCTTCGTGCGAGCCCTGTCGTCGTTGGAAGGGGTCCGCGGGGACAAGGGGCTCTCGGGGTGGATCAGCATCATCACGGTGAATGTGGCGCGCCGGGCCTTGGAGCGCCGCAGGCGCCGCCGTTGGCTGCAGATCTTACCTTTCTACGAGGTGCCCGAGGTGGCCGCCTCCGAGGACAGCGACGAGGCCTCCGAGGTGCTTCAACGCACGTACGCCGTCCTTGGGGGGCTCGCGCCGGAGCTGCGGATCGCGTTCAGCTTGCGCATCATCGAAGGCATGGAGCTGACCGAGGTGGCCGACGCTTGCAGCGTGTCGCTCGCCACCATCAAACGTCGTATCGCCAAGGCGGAAGCCGCGTTTCTCGCGATCGCACGTAGGGATGAGCTGCTCGTGGATTGGATCGACGAGGGCACCCGATGGAGCACACCATGAGCCCGTTGACACGCCTGGGTAAGACCGTGGCGGAGGCCCAAGACAGGGCCCTCGCGAGGACCCCCCTGCGGGTTCGCATGGACGACCTGCACGCCGTAAGGAGGCCCCGACCTTCCCATCGGCGCCTGCTGGTGAGCGCCCTCGCCGCGGCCCTCTTGCTGAGCGTCGGGGCTGTCCTGTTCATGGTTCGATCTTCGCCCCTGCCTCTTACCTTCCAAACCGGTGCCGAGCCCGAGCCCGGCCGCGTGGGCGCGTGGCTCGCGGCGTCCGAGGGCGTTGATATTCCCATCCACTTCTCCGACGGCACCAAGCTCGACCTTGCCGGGGGCTCCCGGGCGCGCATCGCGGCCGTCTACCAGGAGGGCGCCGACATCGTGTTGGAGAAAGGTCAACTGACCGCCGACGTGGTGCATCGCGAACGAACCCGCTGGACCGTGGCGGTGGGTCCCTTCGAGGTTCACGTGGTAGGCACCCGCTTCGCGGTCTCCTGGGATGCCGGATTGGAGACCCTCGATCTAACCTTGCACGAAGGGGCGGTGGTCGTCACAGGCCCGAAGCTCGGCGACGGGCGCAGCGTCCGCGCCGGGGAAACACTGCATATTTCCGCGCCAATCGAGGCCGCGCCGTCCGCAGCTCCGTTGGCCGCGACGGCCGTGCCTGTACCCACCACGCCCTCCGCTCCTACCCACGCGGCGCCTTCTTTGTCCGAGACAACGGCGCCCCCGCCGCCCCTACCTGCCCCTGCTCCTCCCTCCTTCCGCGATCTGGCGATCCAAGGTCAATACCGCGACGCGCTGGCTGCCGCGGAGGCGGAGGGGTTCGAAGGCCTTTGTGAAGGGGCCTCCGCGGCCGACCTCTCGCTCCTCGGCGACACCGCGCGCTACGCCGGCTCCGTTGGTCGCGCAAGGCAAGCGTACACTGCACTGCGCAGGCGATTTCCAGGGGATCCGCGCGCGGGATCGGCGGCCTTCGTCCTGGGCAGGATAGCCTTCGAACAAGCGGGCGCCTACGCCGAGGCCGCCACCTGGTTCTCGACCTACCTGCGCGAGCAACCGGGCGGTGCGCTGGCGCGGGAGGCAGCCGGGCGAATCATGGAAGCCCGCGAGCGCTCGGGCGACATGGCGGGCGCGCGGGCGGCGGCCGAGAGCTACCTTGCCAGCTACCCGACGGGTCCCCACGCGGCCAAGGCGAAGGGCCTCCTGGAATCCGCGCCGTGACGCGAAAAAACCCTTGGTTTTGCGGGCTCGTCGCGGCGTTGCTGACCTTCCTGTGTGTCCCGATCGCCTGGGCCGACCGAGCGCGCATCGTCATCGTGGTGCCCTCCCCGCGCGATCCGATCGCGCTCCGCCTGGAGGCCGAGCTGACCGCCCTCGGCTTCGAGGTGGTCACCGAGCGCGAGCCCGAAGCGCCCCCCTCGCGCGAGCCCCTGGAAGCGACGGCGCGCGCACTTTCGGCGGTCGCTGCCGTGCGCGTGGCGCCGAAGGTCGGCGGCGTGGAGGTCTGGATCGTAGACCGCGTGACCGGGAAGACAGTGCTCACCGACGTGACCGCGGAGGGCGACACGACGACCGTGGAGGCGACCGTCGCGCTGCGCACCGTTGAGCTTTTGCGCGCGTCTTTCCTTGAAATTCAGGAGCCCCACCCGGCCCGCGGTGAAGTGCCGATCCCAGAGGAAGTGCGGGCCCTCAGCGCACCTACAGCCGACCTTCCCACGGCCCCACCAGCTTCCCAGGAAGAGCCACCCGCCAGCACCGCGGTGCGCGTCGGCGTCGGCGCGGCCGCCGTGCTCAGCGCGGGAGGCCTCGACGCCGGTCCCCACGTCCGGCTGGGTGGGACCTGGATGAGCAGCCGACGGGTAGGTGCGCGCGTGTTTGCGCTCTTCCCAACGGTCGCGACGCACGTGACAGCCGTGGAAGGTGAGACGTCCATGCGGGTCGCTCTGCTCGGCGCAGGTCTCCATGTCGAGCCGACCGAGATTGGACCCTTGACGCCGACCCTGGACGCCGGGCTCGCCGGAGCCTGGCTGCTGTTCGAAGGGGCGGCTCAAGCCCCGTACGTAGCGACCACCGACACGGTCGTCGTCGCCGCGCCGTTCGCTGGCGCAGGCCTGGATTGGGCCTTGACCTCCGTCTTGCACCTGGAAGGTCAAGCGCTGTGTGCCGTCGCTTTGCCTCGCCCGATCCTTACGCTCGCCGGCCGCGAGGCGGGCTCTTGGGGCAGGCCCGCCCTGGCCCTCTCCCTCTCGTTGTCGATGCATCTACCCTGAGCCGTCGTCCACCCCCAGCGGGTCTCTACCTACCATGAAGACACCTCGCAAATTCAGCTTCGTCCTCCCGTTGAGCGCGCTCTTCCTCCTGGTCGCGGCGTGCGGTGACATCCAGGTCCAACCCATCGGCGGCTCCGGCAACGTCAACGCGGGCGGCAGCGGCGCCTGCGGCGACGGCAGCCAAACCGGGGCAGGCGGCGCGGGCTTCGGCGGTGGAACGGTCAGCGTGGTGACCACGGGCGCCGGCGGCGCTGGCTTTGGCGGTGGCAGCGTAGCCGTCGTGACCACCGGCGCGGGCGGCGCTGGCTTCGGGGGGAACACCGGCGCAGGCGGCGCCTCCACCGACGAATGTGTCTCGGACAGCGACTGCCCGGATCCCGTTGGCGCGTGCGTGGTGGCCGTGTGTCAAGGCGGCATCTGCGTGAGCGTCGACCCCCCCGCGGGCACCCCCGCGCTCGACGACCTGCCCGGCGACTGCATCGACTTCGTGTGCAGCGGCGCGGGCATCCTCGTCGTGCCCGACGACAGCGAGACCCCGGACGACGGCAATGAATGCACGAGCGAGAGCTGCAGCGGAGGGACGGCGTTCGTGCAGAACCTCTCGGGCACAGCGTGCACCATC
>CAYLJT010000467.1:0-6996 GCA_964383995.1 uncultured Polyangiaceae bacterium | reverse complement strand
TGGAGGCGCAAAGGCCCGATCTCTTCAGCCCGAACCTTGGCCTGGGGGACCTCGAAGACGGCGGCGTTGGCAAGGCACGTGAAACCATGGATGCCGTGGCAGGGCTTGTGGGGTGGGACGACCCGCGCGTGGTGGGCCGAGTGAAGCGCCTCGCTGATGCGGAGGCGCGTATCGCCGCGACGCTCGCCCTCCAGGCAGATGCCCTGCGTAGCAATCTGGTTGGGCAAGATCCAGCGGCCGCCGAGGGGAGCGACGCCACGCTGCAGGTGCGGGCGGCGCAGGTGTCCTGTGGCCCCGATGTCGTGAAGAAGTACGCACGTTACGCGCAGGAAGTGGTGGAGGGCGATATCCACGATACGGGTTGTGTCATTCGGATGGACCTCACCAATGTCTCGGACACTTCAATTACAATCAGCATTTTTTTCGGCAGTATTGGGCCGTTTCAGGAGCTATCTGTGCTGAGCAAAAGCGGGGGTCTATTTCGGCTTCTTCCGTTTGGACAGCTCGTCAAGGAGAAGCCGCGAGCGCTCGATCGTGATCACCTGCTCGCGCCCGGCCAGACCGTCACGCTGCTCTCCACGCTTGCTGCCAGCAACGGGAACGCCCCGGCGGACGGTCCGATGTTGCTGCGTCTTCCACGCTTCGACGCTGGGGTCTACAGCTACGTCCCCATCGCCGCTCCTGGAAAATAGCGCGCTCATGGCGACGCGGCAGCGCAAGCCAGTTTCGAGACAGCGGGTGACCCTTCGATAGACAAGGCCACCCTCTGTCTTGCCGAGGCAAGGCTCACATGCTGGCGCCCGCAGGAGCTTCCGGACAAGGGTACTTCTCCTCCACGGTGCCCTCGGCCGCCGCGCCGTTCTGGACGAACCAGCATTCGAACCCAAAGGGTGTGTAGGGGATCCGGTAGAAGCCAAAGCGGGTCTCGACTTCCTTCCAGCGCGTCAAGCTCACCTCCGAGATCGTGCTCAGATGGCCTTCGAACTTGAGCCCTGCCACCCGCGCTTCGTCACCCGACGTGCGGATCAGCCCGAGCGCAGAGCCGCTGACGGAACCGCTGATGGAGAGCGCTGCGCGGCCGCTATCTCGGAGCGCGGCTTCGACCGTGACCGAGAAGGGCTTACCTCCGATCACAGGGATCCACGACGGGACCTTGCCGCTGATGGTGGCGACCAGTCGATTCGGTTCGATCTTGTCCCAGACTCCTTCGCCGACGTACAGTCCGGCAGCGGCGACCACGGTGAACTTGCTCCCCGGCGTGGCGCCTCGCCCGATGTAACGGCGCATGTCGATAGCGGCGGCTGAGTCGAGGTTCGAAGTGCTTTGCGAGGTTTCCATGTCTGTCTCCTTGGGTTGGTCGGCGGCTCCGTGCCCCCGTTGTCAGCCCCCCACTGCAGTGGCCATGCCGCGCTGCTATCGCGGCTTTTTCGCCTCTTGGAGGCCCTTCGTGCAGCGTCCGACATGTCGGCGACAAGCTCCGACGCGTCGCCCGACCCCCTCTGACGAAATCCCTTGCTCCCGGCGCCGTGTCGCCTCCGCTTGTCCGAACCGCGCGGGCGCGCGCAGGTCGAGAAGGCCGTTTGCTGGCGCGCCGCCGACGGATCTGCGACGATGGCGCGACGCAGCAGAAGCCAAAGGAAGCCGCCCGTGGACACCGACGAAAACAACGCCAACCCGAAGGCAGCCCAAACCAGCGACGGCGGCGACGCCGCGCCGCCCAACGACCCGGAGAAGGGCCCCGGCGAGCCGGCCGCGCCCGACGCCGACAAGCCCACCGACAGCGCAGCTCGCACCGGCGTGTCCGCCCGCGTGGAAGAGCTGTCCGCCATGGTCCGCCGGCTGGAGTCGTTCGCCGCCGCCGAGGCCAAGCGCGTCTCCGGCGATCTGTTGCCCGAGGTCGAGCGCCGCGCCAAACAGAACATCTGGGTGAGCCTGCTCTTCGCCTTGGGTCTCGGGCTCATCCTAGGCTTGTGGCTCAATGGAGGTCGCCGCCGTGGCTGACTCCGACGGCAAGGTTTCCATGTCCGAGACAAGCTTACTCTTCCGCGCCTACCGCGTGTTGAAGATGCTCGTGTCGATGCAAGCTCGCCTCGCCCGTCGCGAAGCCCAAGAGGGTGTCAGTCGCATGATGACGGCAGTGGTCCTGGCCGCCATCGCCTGCGCGCTGCTCTCGATGGCGCTCTTGCTCGGCCATGCCGCCCTGGTGATGGCCATCGAGCAACACTACCGCCTGGGCTATCCAGCCTCCATCGGCGCCGTAGCGGGCGGCGACGTGGTGCTAGCGCTCTTCTTGTTCCTCGTCGCACGCGCGCGGATGTCGGCCCCGATCCTGCCCGAGACGCGCGAAATGGTGAAGAAGGCCGCCGCCGCGATGGTAGGCTGAACGGTGCCTTTGAACCGCGCGAGGTCGCGGTTGTCGGCTATCCTCGATCCCTGACCCCGGAGCGCTTCCCTCATGGCCATTCGCATCGTTCGCTTGGGCTCACCGCGCGCCACGGATGAAGGTCTGCGCATCGGCACCGTGCGCCGCCCGCCCCGAGGCGTTCCGAAGACCGAGTTCGGAAAACGCGACTTCTACGACACCTGGATGCCTGACCTAGCGCCGAGCGCGCCCCTGGTGGAAGAAGCGCAAAAGGCAACAACGGAGAGCGAATGGCGTGCCTTCGAGCGGAAGTATCGCGCCGAGCTGAAGGCCCCCGAACGCGCGCGGCTCCTCGACCTATTGGCCGCCCTTTCGCACCAAACCAACTTCGCCGTGGGCTGCTACTGCGCCGACGCCTCCCGTTGTCACCGAAGCGTACTGCAAGCGATCTTGATAGAGCACGGCGCCCTCGTGGCGTGACGGGTCGATCGCTCTCCTGGTCGTCAAGGCGGTTGCCTCCGAGAAAGGGCCGAGCCACGGCTATCGGTCTTCGCAGAACGAGCGCCGAGCCCGACAATGCGTTGCCGCCTGCCGAGCCCACCGGTCGAACCGCGAAACGGTCCTGCAGATCGTGACACCCCGCAACCTGAAGCCCGGAGGTGGAATCTCCTCGCGCGTGTGAGGCGCCCATGTATCCTTGAAGCTGCCCCCCGCCCGACCCTCCGGTACCCGCCATGGAAGCCCGCAAAACCGCTAGCAAAAGCTGCCTCCGGCGCGCGCTGACCCTGCTGGCGTTGCTGCCGGCGGTCACGGCTTGCGGTCCCGAGCAACAGCTTCCCGAACCGCTCGGTGTGGCAAAGCACGAAGCCAGGGCGACGTCCGAGACAATGACACCCGCGCTTCGAGCGGCCTACATCGCGAATGTTCAGGCTACTGCCTCACACGATTATGCCCTGAAGACGAAGGGGGACGTGCTGAAAGCGCACAACGCCGCGCAGCGGTTTGATGTGGAGATGGGCGAGGTGGTGAGTGTGCGACTGCCGGGTGATGAACGGTTGTCGTTCGACCTGGCGGGGGTCGGTTGTGATGGGGAACTGCGAGCGGTTGGCAAGGCAGCCCCGGCGGCGGCGGGATACCGGGTGGAGTACGTGCGTCGTGGAGGTGAGGCCGACGACCTGACCGAGTGGTATGTGCATGGGCCGCTCGGGTTGGAGCAAGGTTTCACGTTGGATAGGCCTGTTGATTGCGGTACGCGCGACGTGGTGCTTGACGTGGGGGTCGGTGGGTCCTTGACGCCCAGCATCGGTGCGCAGGGGAAAGCGGTCTTGTTGCGGAATCCGGTGGGAAGAGCGGTTGCGCGGTACAGCGATTTGTACGTGGTAGACGCAGCGGGGCACGAGCTTCCTTCGAAGCTGGAGGTGGTGGGAAGGTCGGTGCGGATTCGGTTCGATGAACGGGCGGCTGTGTATCCTGTGCGGGTGGATCCGCTGGTGGCGGTCGAGCAGGCGAAGCTATTGGCAAGCGACGGGAAGGCCGAGGACTATTTCGGAAGATCCGTTGACGTGTCGGGCGATACGGCTGTCATCGGTTCGCCGGGCGCGAGCGCTGCGTACGTATTTCGCCGAACCGAGGATACATGGGCGGAGGAAGCAAAGCTTGTAACTAGCGACCTCGCAAACCTCGGTGATGCCGTAGCCATTTTCGGCGACACCATTGTTGTTGGAGATAAGTACGACGACTTGAACGGCCCGTACACCGGGGCTGCGTATGTCTTCGGGCGCGCCGCTGGCGTCTGGAGCGAGCAGGCCAAGCTTGTGGCGAGCGACGGCAAGGGGAGCGACAGCTTCGGCTACGCGGTTGGCGTTTTTGAGGACACCATTGTTGTAGGCGCTGCCACGGAGGGTGGCGGAGTTGGCGCCGTCTACGTATTCACCGGAGCCGGTGGCACATGGATAGAGCAAGCCAAGCTCCTCCCCAGCGACCCGCAGGTCACAATGCTCGACATCAACGACCACGGCACCGAGCTCGGTACGTGTGTAGCGCTTTCCGGTGACACCGTCGTGGGGTGCGCTCGAACCCACAACGAGGCCGGCCTCAAGGACGCTGGGGCGGCCTATGTGTTCGTGCGAAGCGGGGGAGTATGGGCCGAGCAAGCAAAGCTTGTCGCGAGTAATTTTTCAGCGGGTGCGGGCGTTGGCGCATCGGTTGGATTATCGGGCGACACGGTGCTTCTCGCTGGAGATGTGCTCGATCCCGCCTACGTATTCGTACGTTCAGGCGTGGTTTGGGCTGAACAGGCAATCTTACACCCTTCCGACAGCCCAAACGCCTTTGGCCCTGGAGTAGACGTCTCGGGAAATATGGCAGTTATCGGAATGGATGGTGCACGCCCGTCCGGCGCCGCTTACCTCTATGAAAGAACCGGGGACACCTGGCTTGAGCAGCAGAAAATAGAGCCGAGTGACGGCGACCCTGACGACCTCTTTGGTGGCAAAACGTCACTTTCGGACGATACCTTGATAGTGGGCGCCGTTTCGGTGGGCGATTTGGGCTGGAGGTCCGGAGCCGCTTGCGCTTTCGCATTGCGGCTCCCCCAGGGCTCTCCGTGCGTCGAGGGATCCGAATGCGCAAGCACCTTTTGCATTGACGGCGTCTGTTGCGACGCGCCCTGCGACGGCGCGACGTGTGAGGCATGCACTGAAGCCTTGGGAGCGTCGGCCGACGGTACTTGTACCGCGCTCACAGGGCCGGCGTGCGATGACGGAAACGCCTGCACGCAGCTAGACGCCTGCCAGGACGGTCAATGCGTCGGCGAAAGCCCCGTCTCTTGTCCACCGACCGATGCCTGCCACGATAACTGCAATCCCACCACCGGACAATGCGCGGAGATCGCGAAGCCCGACGAAACGCCCTGCGACGATGGCAACGCCTGCACGCAACAAGACACCTGCCAGGCCGGCGTATGCACCGCAGCGAGCGCCACCTCCTGCACCGCGCTCGACGAGTGCCACGAGGCGGGAGCGTGTGATCCGACCACCGGTGTCTGCGACAATCCGGCTCGCCAGGACGGGACCCCGTGTTCGCTGGGCACCTGCCAGGCGGGCGAATGCGAGCCACAAACCTCGGAGGGGCCGGTTTACGTTGTCGAGGGAGGTTGCGGATGCAAAGCGTCTCGATCGCCCGACGACTACGGTTGGCCCGGTTTCATGGTAGCCGCGGTCTTGGCTGCCCTTCGGCGTCGAAGGGCGAGCTTCTCGGGCGTCAGGTAGGTCCCCCGGTACGGACCCCGAATCAAGAGCTCGAGCCTCGCGATGTGCTCCGGTCCCATCGTCGCGCCTTCGGCAGGTCGATAGCGCGGGCCCGGCGCCGACGTCGGGGGCAACGGTTCCGCGCACGGCGCTCTGGCGGCTCCGAAGCCTCCGTGTCGACCGACCTCCGCGGCCTCCCTCACCCTGGCCCGGGCCGGTCGCCTCGTTGCCGTGCGCCTACCACGCTGTCCTGCCCGCCATCCTTGCCGCCGTCATCGACGCCAGTTCCGCCGGGTGCAGCGGGACACCTGATGGCCCAAGCGTCGACGTTGCGCCTTTACAATTCCCCCGTGATCCGCTAGCCAGTGGCGCGGTGACCCGGTCCTTCAACACCGCGGGCCCCTGCATTCCGGGCGAGCACTACATGCTCCCGCCCGAAAGGCGCCTTGACGAAGTGCTAGAGCTCATCGAAGAGCGCAAGCTCTTCACGCTGCACGCGGGTCGTCAAACTGGCAAGACCACGTCGCTGATGTGGCTAGAAGCGCATTTGGGTAACGCCGGGACGAGCAGGGCTATTTGGGTCGACCTGGAAATGGCGCGCGAGACACCTGACCCCGCGGAGGCCATGGGCGTCATTCTTGAGTGCCTGACGTTGACCTACGCACGCCGCTATGGAGATCTGGAGCAGCCGACCAAGGCCGAGATCGATGCCTACTTGGAGCGTCCGCTGACGGCGGTCCGGCAATGCCTCGGGCGTTTCGCCGAGCTTGACCCAAGGCCCTTGGTGGTGCTGTTCGACGAAGCCGACGGTCTCGTGGGCAAGACCATGGTCTCCTTCCTCACGCAGCTTCGGCAAGGGTATATCGAACGCAGCCGCTCACCCTTCCCGTCCAGCATCGCGCTCGTCGGTCAACGGCAAGTGCGCGACTACGCGTTGACGGAAGAAGACCGGCGGGCGGTAAGGTGGCTGGGCACCACCTCGCCGTTCAATGTCACGTCCGAGGCCCTGACCCTGGGGCCCTTCCAACCGGCCGAGGTGGCTGAGCTCTTGGCGCAGCACACCGCTGCGACCGGCCAGCGGTTCGAGCCCGAAGCGGTGGAGCGCATCGCGTACCTGGGCCAGGGGCATCCGTGGCTGACCAACGCGTTGGCCGACCAGGTGGTGCGACGCGAGGTCACGGACAGGAGCGTGGCCGTCACGGCAGAGCACGTAGATGCGGCGAAGGAGGCGATTATCCTCGCGCGGCGCTCGCACATCGATTCACTGGTTAGCAAGCTGCGCGAGCCACGGGTGCGGCGCATCATCGAGCCCATGCTTTTGGGAGAGCGCACGGGGCAGAGCACCCTGAACGACGACTTTGCCTATGTCTTGGGGCTCGGCCTCAT
>CAYLJT010000466.1:0-7004 GCA_964383995.1 uncultured Polyangiaceae bacterium | reverse complement strand
TTCAACTTCGCCACGAAGCCATCCGGTGGCTTGACGGTCTCCACGGCGATGTACAGATCGTCGCCCACGATCACGGGGGACGAGCCCACCGCGTCGCCGAGCTTGGTGGCCCAGGCGACCTCGCCGTTGTCTTTGGAGAGGGCGTACATCACGCCGTTGTAGGCGCCGAAATACACCCGCGTTTCGTCGAGGGCAGGGGTGCCATGGATGCCGTGGGAGGAGCCGGCGACGTAGAAGCGCCAACGCAGGTGGCCGTCGAAGTCGTAGGCATGGAGGTAAGAGGTGTCGGCTCCCACGTAAATGCCCGAGGCGTCGACCGCGGGGCTGCCCTTGTTGGCCCCGTGGATGCCGACGTTGATCGGACCTTGCCGCCATGTCTCGGTCAACGAGAGGGGCAGGCGCGAGGCATCGTCGACGCCGGTGCGATGGGGCCCACCTCGGTACGTGGACGTGACCTCGCCCCCCGGCGGTTGCGGCTGGGGTGACTGAAAGGGGTAGACCTTGTGGGTGGCCGATGGCGGTCGCCGGGGGCCGTAGGCAGGATCGGCCACGGCGTCCAGATCGAGGAGCTTGGGGTGGACGGACAGGATGACGCCCACGATGGCAAGCACATAGAGCGCTCCGCCGATCTGCAGGGGCCTTTTGAGCTTGGGCCGTTCGGCGAGCCAGCTCATGGGGCCTTCCGAATCCAGCCGTTGGGCGCCAGCACGTCGTAGCTCAGGCCCGCGGAGCAAAAATCGTTCAGGGCGAGCACCGGCGCAAAGGCCTGGTCGGTGGTGCGTTTGGAAACGAGGTAGAGGTCCACCTCGAAGTCGGGCGTGCCGGCGTTTTCTTCGCACAGGTTTTTGGCCCAATTGAAGTACACGATCGGATCGCAGCGGGTGCGCACCGAGAACCTCTCGCTGGGCCGCGACACCTCGGTCAACGTGCCCTGCGAGCGCGTCACGATCAGGTTTTGGCACTCGGAGCGCGCGTCGAACATGTTGAGCGCCAGCATCCGACCTTCCCCCGTGACGGCCTGGTCGGAGCCAAAGAAATAGGGCGCGATTTGCGCCGCCGCGAAGGCCAACAGGGCGGCTGCCGTGGAGCGCCGCAGCGGGCCCCACAGCGCAGGCTGGGGGGAGGGCTCGGCGTCTTGGGCGAGGAAGCGATCGAGGATGGTGATGCTGAGCAAGCAGGCCATGACGCAAGGGTAGAAGAAGCCTACGATGTGCCAGGAGAACAGGTGGAAGGCCACGAGCTGTCCGAAGGTCGCCCAGAAGATCCAGCGCGTGCGGGCGAGCAGGCCAAAGACCACCACGAGCTCCATCAGCACGACGTAGGCGCAGGCCCATTCCAGCAACTTGCCGTGGATCATGGGCTCGCGAATCATGCCGAGCCCCGACAGCCACTCGTAGTCGAGCTTCAAGGTGCCGGCGGCGACGTAGAAGGCCACCAGCAAGTAGCGGAGGAGGCGCCTTTTGTCGGGCAAGAGCAGGAACACCAAGCTCGAAAGGAAGGGCATGTAGTGGTAGTTGCCCATCATGCGGTAGTCCTGCACGAACACCGCGAGCTTCATCAGGTTCGCGACCAGGAGCATGCCGTAGCCGAGGGGCGCCGTGCGTCGTAGCAGGAAGAGCGCGGCCGAGAGCAGCGCGACGACCAGGTAGACGAGCAGGAAATTGCCGACCCATGTCTCGGACAGAAACGGGCGTAGCTCCTTGCATTGCTCGAAGAAGGGCCAACAGATGGCGTCCGCCGTGCCCGACAGCATGCGCGGGATGTTCTGACCGCTGAAGAACAGGTAGGTCAGCGGGTGTACCAGGGCGAGAAAGACGCCGTAGATGCGCAGCGTGGGGCTCGCCGCGATTTCCCGCAGGTCGTCGACGAAAGGCCGCCTCACGGGCCACCCTCCTCGCGCATGCCGCGCTGCAAAGCCGCGTCACGAGGGATGGGTAGACGCGTTCGCGCGTCGAACCGGGCTCCGCGCAGATCGCTCGACACCAGGACGGCGTCGGTCAGATCGGCGCCGCGCAGGTCGGCGCCGCGCAAGCTGGCCGCGTAGAAATTGGCCGCCACCAGGTTGGCGTCGGTGAAGCGGCACTCGGACAGATCGGCGCGCAGCGCCTTGATGCCGGACAGCTTTCCGCGGCTGAAGTCGGCCGCGCGTCCGCGGGCCTCGGTCAGCACCGCGCCGCGCAGATCGGCCTCGATGAAGGATGCGGCGCGCAAGCGCGCGCGTGTCAGCTTGGCGAGGCGCAGGTCGGCGCGATCGAACACGTGGTAGTCGTAGTCTTTTCCAACCAGGCTCTTGCGACGAAAGTTGTCGCCGACATGACGCATGCGCCGCAGCTCGGCGCTGCTCGCCGGCGCTGGAGGTGGAGGAAGGTCGTTGTCCCGTTGGGGGGCCAGATCGTCCCAAGGGCTGGCAACGGGATCAAACTTACCTTGCGCCAGGGGGCTTGCGGCGCTGCTCGGCGGAGCGGCTACCGTGGAGCCGGCGGCCTCGGCCGAGGGATCAACAGCCGGGTCAGCAACGCGCTCGGCGGTCCCTGGCGGAGACGGCGCGGACGCTTCAGGGGGGAAGTCCGTCGCGCTGGGCTCGTCGTCGTCGTCCTCGGGTCCCACCTCGCCCTCGTCGGCCGCCGTTTCGTTCTTTTCGCAGGCGGGAAGGGTGAAGCCGAGCACAGCCCAGACCGCCGCCATCAAGGCCATGGGACGTAACATCGCTCGCCGCACGGAGAGGGAGCATACAGCAGCGGCCCACGCCGCGACCACTGTTTGTTGCGCCGCCCTACCTTTCCTCGGGCGCCCCGTTTGTCGTGCCCGAATGCGGACCTTGGACGAAAGAGAATCTGACGGTATGGTCACCCCAACGTCAATGCACAGCATGATTCGACCCGTACCGATCGCGGGCCCTCCAGGCTCGCCTTCGACCCGCCGACGCGCGCGACGAACAGCCGCGGTCATGCCGTTTTGCAGCGCGCTTTTGCTGAGCCATGCGCTCGGCTGTACAGGCTCCGACGCCGAGCGGCCTGGGGCGGGAGGCGCCGCGGCGAGCGGGGGCGCAACCTCGGCGGACAGCTCGGCGGCGACCACGGCGACCACGTCAGACGCGACGACCATCACCGCGACGTCGTCCGGTGAGGGAGGTGCGGGCGGTGCGTTGACAGGAGTCGGCGGCGCAGGAGGTTTCGGGGTAGGTGGCTCCGCAGCAGGGGGCGCGGGCGGCTCTGGGGGCTCGGGCGGCTCTGGGGGCTCGGGGGGCGGCATGGGAAACTGCCCTCCTGCCCCCGTGGGAGCCTTCCCAAATCTCAAGCTGACTCCCCTGGTTCAAGGCCTCGACTACCCCATGTTCGTGACCGGCGATCCGACCCTGCCCAAGCGGCTCTACGCAGTGGAACGCGCTGGGTATGTGCGCATCATCGACGACGGTGTGCTTCAGCCCACGCCGTTCTTGGATATCTCGGCCTTGACCCAAGTCATCATCAACTCGAACCAGGCCAGAGGTCTCCTCGGACTAGCCCTCCACCCCGACTTCGCGCAAAACGGCCGCTTCTACCTGCACTACATCCCGGCTCAAGATGGCCAGTCCATCTTCGCCGAGTACACCCGCTCGGCGGCCGATCCCATGGTCGCCGATCCAAGCTCGGCCAAGGTGCTGCTGTTGATGGACGACGTGCAGCTCGCCAACCACAACGGGGGCATGTTGGCGTTCGGCCACGACGGCATGTTGTACGCCAGCGTGGGCGACGGGGGTGGGCAGGAAGATCCCAACGAAAACGGCCAAAATATCCGCTCCAAGCTCGGCAAGATGCTGCGCTTCGACGTGGAGAATCACCCCCTTCCACCCCCCGACAATCTACCCAACGGAAACCCCTATGTCTGGGACTACGGCCTGCGTAACCCGTGGCGCTTCAGCGTCGACCGCTGCACCGGCGACCTGTACATCGCGGACGTCGGACAATACACCTGGGAAGAGGTCAACATCGAGCCCGCGGGGCAGGGCCACAAAAACTACGGCTGGGACGAAATGGAAGGCGACCAGTGCTTCGAGCCCCCCGTCGGCTGTGACATGTCGGGCGTGCTGCCCGTGGTGCAATACGATCACACCCAGGGTTGCTCCATCACCGGAGGCTATGTCTACCGAGGCTACAAAATTCCAGACCTGGTGGGAGCGTACCTGTACGGTGACTTCTGCAGCAACCGAATTTGGGCGATTCGCTGGGAAAATGGCGTGCTGACGATGCCACCTTTGGAGCTCACCGCCGACCTCGACAGCGCCAACTTGCTGGGCGGCCTGGCGTCCTTCGGTGAAGACGCGGAGGGCGAGCTATACGTGGTGGATCTGTTCGGAACCATCTACCGGATCGAAGGGGAGTAGGAGGCGCCTTGCCAGTCAAAACGACTTGAGTCGCGCACCGGACTGTGCCCATGCTGTTGGCATGAAGCGCGTGCTGTCGTCGGTCGGGCTGGCTCTTCTTACCTCCCTCGCGCTGAGCTCCTTCGGCTGTTCCGAGGCGTCTTCCGAGGGCGAGGCAGCCTCCGGCGCGGGCGGCAACGGCGCAAGCTCGACGGACGCCACGTCGTCGAGCGGCGACCCATCCTCCACCTCCGCATCCACGGCGTCCGCGGGTGGAGGCAGCGCAACGTCCAGCAGCGGCTCGGGTGGGTCCGGCACCGGTGGCGCAGGGGCAGGCACCTCCGAAGACGGTTGGCCGGGAAGGGTATTCGCGCCCTTCGTGGACGCCACCGCCTACCCCACGCCGAAGCTCGGCGAAATAGCGCAAAACGAAGGGGTCTTGCACTACGCCTTGGGCTTTCTGGTGGCCCAAGACGCCTCCACCTGCGAGGCCAGTTGGGGCACCTACTACGACGTGGAGACGGGTCCTTCCGCGTGGGATGGTGGCGCCGAATATTTCCTGTACGATCACATCGCGGCGGTGCGTGCGCTCGGGGGTGACGTGCTAGTGTCCTTCGGGGGAGCGGCCGGCACCGAGCTAGCGGGTGCCTGCGCCGACGTCGACAGTCTGGTAGCGGCCTACAGCAAGGTCATCGACAAGCTCGATCTGACCCGGGTAGACTTCGACATCGAGGGCTTCTGGGTAGCCGACACAGCCTCGATCCAAAGGCGTTCGGCGGCGATGGCCAAGCTCAAGGCCAACTACGCGGCGCAGGGCAAGCCCCTGACCCTCTGGTTGACCTTGCCGGTTCTGCCCACGGGTCTCACCAGCGAAGGTATTGCGGTGGTCAACAGTGCCCTCGACGCGGGGATCGAGCTGGGCGGGGTCAACATCATGACGATGGACTACGGCGACGCCGCCGCGCCCAACCCCGATGGCCAGATGGGCGCCTATGGCATCGGGGCGGCCACCGCCCTGAAAGACCAGCTCGCGGCGGCCTACCAAGCGCATGGCATCAACAAGACCGAGGCCGAGCTTTGGGCTCAAGTGGGCATCACCCCGATGATCGGCATGAACGACGTGACCACCGAGATCTTCCATTTGAGCGACGCCGCCGAAACCGTCGACTTCGCGAAGCAGAACGGGCTCGGCTGGCTAGGCATGTGGTCGCTCAACAGAGACCACGCGTGCCCCGGACAAAACTACGTGGGGGTGGATTGTTCGTCCACGCCCGACCAGAGCGTGGACTACGAGTTTTCTAGCGTGTTTTTGGGGTTTGGGCCGTAGATAGCGCCAGGCGCCCCGTACCATTCCACCTTGAGCTGGAGTCGAGCATGGAAGAAATTCAGTGCGATGTGGTGGTGGTGGGAGCGGGCTTCGCGGGGCTCGCCGCGGCGCGGCTGTTGTCTGAGACAGGGCGCAAGGTGGTCGTGCTCGAAGCGCGGGATCGGGTGGGTGGGCGCGTGTTTACCACCGTGTTGCCCGACGGCACCTGGATCGATCTGGGAGGTCAGTGGCTGGGTCACCGGCAACATCGCCTCGAACATTGGTTGCGTCGCTATGCGATCGAGACCTACCCAACCTGGACCAAAGGGGAGAACCTGCTTTTGTGGCGTGGCCGCCGGGCGAAGTACCGGGGTACGATTCCGAAGCTCCCCTGGCTCGCGCTGCTGGGTGTGGGCTGGGCGCAGCTCCGCCTCGACCACATGGCGAAGGCGATTCCGCTCGACGCGCCCTGGTCCGCGAAGGACGCGGCAAAGCTCGACGCGACGACCTTTGGCGCCTGGCTGCGCGACAACGTTTCGAATGAGCAGGCGCGGGTGCTCTTGGACCTGGGCATGGAGACGGTGTTTGCGGAAAATGCCAATCACTACTCCCTGCTTCACGCGTTGTTTTACATCCGCTCGGGGCTCGGCACCGACTCTCTGCTTGGCACCACGGGCGCGGCGCAAGATGCGCGGGTGCGTGGTGGAATGCAGCGGTTGGCGGACGCGATGGCCCATAAGCTAGCTATTCACAGGTCGACCCCCGTGCGTCGGGTCGCGTGGCAAGAGGGCAAGGTCGTAGTCCACGCCGACGGTCTTACCGTCCACGCCAAACGCGCGGTCGTCGCCCTGCCACCGCCGCTCGCCAACGAGGTGTTGTTCGAGCCCGCGCTGCCGCCCTCGCGGGCCGCCATTCATGCCGAGATGCCGATGGGAGCGGCAGGAAAATGCGTGGCTGTGTACGACACACCCTTTTGGCGCGAACAGGGTCTCTCGGGGCTTGCGCTCTCGGACGAGGGACCTTGCCATGTGACCTTCGATAGCTCGCCCCACGATGGCAAGGTCGGTGTCATGTTGGGCTTCGTGGAAGGCGACGGCGCAAGGGCCTTCGGGGCGCTGCCCGAAGAGCAACGGAGGGCGCAGGTGCTCGCTTGTTTCGAGCGCTGTTTCGGTCCCCAGGCGGCCAAGCCCCGGGCCTACATCGACAAGCTTTGGGAGCACGATCCCTGGGCCCGCGGCTGCTATGGCGCCTTTGCTCCGCCGGGCTTGCTCACGAGCCACGGCCCCGCTTTGCGCGAGCCGGTGGGGCCTTTGCATTGGGCGGGCACCGAGACGGCGACGGTGTGGAGCGGGTACA
>CAYLJT010000465.1:0-7008 GCA_964383995.1 uncultured Polyangiaceae bacterium | reverse complement strand
CAGCGGCGTCGTGATGCTGTTGCCCCACGGCTACGAAGGTCAGGGGCCAGAGCACTCGAGCGCGCGCCTCGAGCGCTTCTTGCAAAACGCCGCTGAGCACAACATCCAAGTCTGTAACCTCACGACGCCCGCGCAACTGTTCCACGTGCTGCGTCGTCAGGTGCTGCGCGCGTGGCGCAAGCCCCTCGTGATCATGTCGCCGAAGAGCTTGCTCCGCGTGGCCACGACGGCCAAAGGTCCGCGCGCGGTCTCGACCCTCAAAGACCTCTCGGAAGGCCGTTTTCAGCGCGTCATTCCGGACAGCCACGAGCGCGATCCGAAGGACATCAAGAAGATCCTCTTGTGTTCCGGAAAGGTCTACTACGACCTCGCCAACCTGCGCTTGGCGAAGGGGCACGACGACGTGGCCATCCTGCGCCTCGAACAGCTCTACCCCATCAACGAGGAGCTGAAGGAAGCCCTGTCACCTTACAAGAGCGGCACGCCGCTCGTCTGGGTGCAGGAAGAGCCGATGAACTACGGCGCGGCCTATCACATGCGCGTCAACCTCCCGGGCCTTACCGACGACCGCTTTCCCATTTCGTATGTGTCGCGCGCCCCCAGCGCGAGCCCCGCGACAGGCTCGAAAGCGAGTCATATGCTCGAACAAAACATGCTGCTCGAAGAGGCGTTCGCGAAGAAGGTAGGCTCGTCCCGGTGAGCCCCATCGACAACGCGCTTCGAGCTTCCATCGCGCTCGTCGTATTGTCACCGCTTTGGGTCGCCTGCTCGAAGGCCACGATTCCGGATCCAAAGGAAGCCCTCGTCGCCTACGCCGACGCCGCCAAACGCGGTGACGCGGAGGCCATCCACGGCATGCTGACCGAGGAGGGGCAAAAGGCATTTTCCAAGAAGGACGTCGCGACGATGGTCGCCGACGAGCGCGCCGAGCTGAGCGAGCAGGCCAAGGCCGTGGAGGCCCCCGGGACGGCCATGAAAATTCGCGCGCGGGTGCGCTACGCCGACGGCGAGACCGCGGAGCTCGCGGTGGAGGACGGAGAGCTGCGCATTCAAGCCGCGGACGCCCTTCCCACGGGCGCTCGCACGCCCCAAGACGCCCTGGCGGAGCTGCGCAAGGTGCTGGCACGACGCAGCTACGCCGGCCTCATACGCGTCCTTACGTCGTCGTCTGGAAGCGCCATGGAAGCCGACCTCCGGGCCCTGGTCGAGGGCCTGGAGGAGCCCCAGGCGGTGCCCGTCGAGGTGAAGGGGGACACGGCTACGGCGGTCGTCCCCGGTGGTCGCCGCGTTCGTCTCAAACGTGAAGCGGGCGTGTGGCGCGTGGAAGATTTCGACTAAAGCTGTCTGTCCATGCCCGTCGACATCGCGCGACGCACCTTCCTCTCTGCCCTCGCCCTCGCCATGGCAGTGCCCCGAGCCGCCCTGGGATTCGGCGAAGAAGGTGCATTCAACCCCAGGATCCTGCGCACGGGCACCCAACGCTGGGAGGGCATACGGACGACCGCGCCGGCCCGCTGGTCGCTCGAAGTGATGGGTCGGACGAGCGCCCCTGCGCGCTCGAGCCCGACGACCGTGCGCGCGGACGCCGCCGACCTCATCGCCGAGCCGTTCGTCGTGTGGGGAGGCGAAGGCGACTTTGCGCCGCTGACCAGCAGCGAAGTGCAAAACCTCCAACGTTTCATCGCCCTCGGCGGCGTGCTGTTCGTCGATGACTTCGCGCCCGAGAACGGAGAGCACGGCCTCGCGGCGCGCCGCGAGATCGCGCGCGTGGTGCCCGACGGCGCGGTGATCCCCATCGGTCCGGAGAACGTGTTGTTCCGCTCGTTCTACCTTTTGGACCGCGCGGTCGGTCGGGTGGAAGGACCGCCGAAGCTCGAATCCATCGTGCGCGGTGGTCTGCCCCAGATCATTTTTTCGAGCCACGACGTGCTCGGCGCCCTCGCGCGCTCGAGCACAGGCATCGACTCCCTTGCCGTTACGCCTGGCGGCGCCCGACAGCGCGAGCGCGCCGTCCGCCTCGCGGTGAACATCGCGTTGTTCGTGCTCTGTTCCAGCTACAAAGACGACCAGGTTCATGCCCGCTTCCTGATGCGCCGTCGGGGAGAGCCCGAGTGACGCGCGAGCTGACGTTCTCCGCCGACCTCTCCACTCCCCTCGTGGTGACGGCGAGCGCGCTCTTCTTCCTGGCGCTCGTGCTGCTCGTGGTCGAGGTTCGTCGTGGAGGTCAGGAAGCGCGACGCGGTCGCGTGGCGGTGCTCGCGTCAGGCGCGCTCGCGGCCATTTTGCTGTGGATCGCCGTGCTGCGACCGGCCGTCGTCACCGCCCATGGCAGCGTGCTCTTGCCGCGGGTCTTGGTGCTCGTCGACGCCTCCCGATCGATGGATTTGCCTGCCGATGATGGAGCGCGCACGCAGGGCCGCGACAAGGCGCTGATGGGCCTCACGAACCGCTCGGACGAGGCGCGGTTTTCTTTTTTTTCCTTCGGCAAGGGTAGCGCCGAACCCCTGGCGGCGCCGGAGCCAGGAAAATCTTTTGACATCAAACGATATTCCCAATCCGATCTCGTCGCCGCCCTCGAAGGCGTCGTCGCGGCGGCCGACGAGCGCCCCGCGAGCATCGTCGTGGTGTCCGATGGTCGGCTCGAAAGACCCGTGGAAGACGGCCTCGATGCCACGATCAAGACCGCCCTCGCAGGCCTCGACATCCCTGTGCACACGCTCTCCGTCGCCGAAGAAGATCCCGCCGACGCCAGCGTGCGCGCCGTGCGAACGACGGGCGCCACCGTCGCTCACCAACCCGCGAACCTTGCCATCGAGCTCGGCTGCGTCGGCCTCCCGTGCGCGCCGGCACGCGTCTTCGTGCGCGAGCTCGACGAGGCCGGACCCGCGCGGGAGCTTGCCTCCGGAAAGGCGACCTTCGTCGATGGCAAGGCCGTCGTGGAGCTCGAAATAACCCTCGATCGCGCGGGCACGAGGGTCGTCGAGGTCAGCCTCGAAACGGCGAGCGGGGACCGCGTGACGGAGAACAACAAGCGCCTCTTACCGATGCAGGTCGGCCGCGATCGGGTGCGCGTGCTGCACGTCGCAGGGCGCCCGACCTACGACGTCCGCGCGCTCCGCACGTGGCTGAAGGCCGACGCCTCCGTCGATGTCGTGGCGTTCTTCATCTTGCGCACGCAAGACGATCAGGTGCTCGCCGACGACGACGAGCTCGCGCTCATACCTTTCCCCGTCGACGAGCTGTTCAACGAGCACCTTCCGAGCTTCGACGCGGTGGTGCTCCAGGATTTCAACTCGGCTCCCTACGGCCTCAGCAAGCACCTGCCCGCCCTCGCGAGGTACGTCGATCGAGGCGGTGGTCTCATCATGGTAGGCGGCCCCGACTCGTTCATCCCCGGCCACTACGCGGGCACACCGCTCGCCGACATCTTGCCCGTCGAGCTGACCCTGCCTGCCAACGACATCACCCAGGGCGTCGACGCGGGCCCTTTCACGCCGCGGCTGACCGAGTCCGGTCGCAACAGCCCGGTGCTCGGGCCGCTCCGCGACCTCATCGGCGACACCATGCCCGAGGTCCCTGGCACCAACGTGGTCGGTGATGCAAGGGAAGGCGCGTGGGTGCTCTGGGAACATCCAACGCGCGTCACGGCGAGCGGAAATCCGATGCCCGTGTTGGCGCTAGGTGAGCACGGCAGCGGTCGCGCCATCGCGCTCACCGTCGACGGCTCCCATCGCCTGCTTTTTTCTGCCTTCGCTGCCAACGCCGCGGGGCGCGCGCACGGCGCATTTTGGGACGGTCTGCTGGGTTGGCTGATGCGCGATCCACGCTTCGAGCCCGCGGCCATCGACCTGCAAGACGGATGCTTCGCCACCGAGCCTCTGACCTTGACGTTGCATCCCTTCCCAGGGGCACAGGGAGACGCCAGCGTCGTCGTCAAGAAGCTCGGCTCCGAAGAAGTCGTCGCCAACGTCGCGGTGACGCTCACGGGGCAGAGCTCCATTTCGGTGCCGATCGAGGCCCTCGAGGTGGGTGGCTACACGGCGAGCTTGATCGTGGGCAGCCGCGGAACGACCGCCATGCACAGAGACTTCGCGTGCGAGCGCGGCGGAGACGAGTGGGCGGACAGCCGCGTCGACACGTCACGATTGAAGGCCATCGCGCGCGCGACGGGCGGCGTCGCGCTCACGGCGAAGGACGCGATGCGCATACCCTTGCCGGCCTCCACCACTGTCGCCACCGAGCGGCAGGTGTCTGTCATCCTGCCGCCCTGGGCGTGGACGAGCCTGGCGGCGCTCGCGGTAGGATTGCACTGGATCGTGCGCAGGCGATCTGGATTGCCGTAGCCGCTGCGCGCAAGCTTTCCTGGGAAATATCCGGTCAAATGCGCCCACAGGCTGAAGGGTGAGCGAGCTCGGTCCTCGCTCACGACACGTCCGCTGGACTTTTCCCCCGCGAGCGCGAACATGGGGCGTTCGCCGACGAGGAGACGAAAATGCAACAGAGAGTCATCGGAGATACGCCCGTCTCAGCCGTAGGACTAGGCGCCATGTACCTGTCGATCCGCGATCGACCCGACGCCGAGAAGGGGCGACTGACCATCGAGGCGGCCATCGACGCTGGCATTCGCTTCATCGACACCGCGGACGTCTACTGCCTCGACGACGACGACCTAGGTCACTCCGAACGGCTCATCGCGGAGGTGCTGCGCGAGAGACCGGAGAAGGTCCTGGTCGGAACCAAAGGAGGCCTCCGTCGGCCAGGCGGCGCGTGGACACGCGACGCTCGCCCCGAACAGCTCACCCTCGCTTGCGAGGCCAGCCTGCGCGCGCTCGATGTGGAGACCATCGATCTTTACCAACTTCACGCGCCCGACCCGAAGGTACCTTTCGCGGACAGCGTAGGAGCCCTCGCTAAGCTGAAGGACCAAGGAAAGATCCGGATGGTGGGGCTCTCCAACGTCTCGGTCGCGGAGATCGAGGCGGCCCGACAAATCGTGCCGATCGTGAGCGTTCAAAACCGCTACAGCCCGAGCCACCGCGCACCGGAGCGTGACGGCGTGCTGGAGTACTGCGAAAAAAACAACATCGCGTTCCTGCCCTACTCGCCCTTCGGTGGCGCGACGGGAGCCCGCACGTTGGGAGCTCAGGGAAACCTCAGCGCGGAGGCCCGACGTCGCGGCATGAGCCCCCACCGCCTGGTCATCGCCTGGATGCTGGCCAAGAGCCCTGTGGTGATTCCGCTCGTGGGAGCACGCCGGATGGAGAGCATCGAAGACAGCGCGCGCGCCGCAGCGTTGAGCCTGGGTCCCGAAGACATGACCGCCATCGAGCAGAGCTTTTGACCTGGACAGGAACAGCCGGTAAGGCTCCGAGCGTTTTGACACGACAGGTCAGGAAAGGCCTTCGATACCCATGCAAAACTGTTGGATAACACTCGCCTTGACGTCCTTGGTCGCCTGCAGTGGAGCGTCCCCCCAACCTACCCCTGCCAGCTCCGAGCCCGCCAGCGCGGCTCCGCAGACGAATGGTCCCTCCCCCTCCGCCAGCCCGGCGGCGGCGCCCGGGAAGCCCAGCTTCTCCCTCGCTGCGGTGCGCTGTGTCGCCTTCGACCCGCCTCGCGACTACGCCCGCGGACCGACGTTGTTGAAAGCAGACCGCGGCGTCGAGCTCGACATCGACGTGGATCCCGCGCTGCTCGACGACCTCCTGACCAAGAACGTGACCCTGGGGCTCTACGTCGGGGAGGTCTCCGCAAGCGATGAGGGTCACCAGATCGGAGAGACACGGATCCGCTACACGTCCTTCTCTCCCGACGACCTGAAGATCAACGAGCCCCTGACCTTGCGCTTTCCACGCGCGGGAGGGGCCGTAATTCTTTCGCCCGATCGTTTCCCTGGCTGCCCTGCCGCGCGACGCTGACGCCTGGAAAGAGCGCTTTGGCGCGCGCTCCCCAATTCGCTGGCTGACCTCCGCATCCAGACGACCTCCAGCGCCGAGGCGTTCTCCGTTTTGCGTTGTCTCAAGGCCGACAACGGCTATCGTTCATGCATGGCCTTCGGCGAAGAAGCCCCCAACCCGTGACCGCACCCCCGTCACGTGACGCGCTCGTCGGCACAGACCTGGTCCCGCTCGTCGACCTCGGCGCCGGCAATTACCGCGGCCTCGAAGGGGGCCTTTACGGCGGAGGCTCCAACCAACCTCCCCCCGCCTACCTCGCGAGGGGCTTGGCTCGCGCCGCCGAGGTAGCGCCCCGCGACAGCCATGGACAACCCTCTCCACGAGGCAAAATTGGCCTCATCTCCGTGGGGATGTCGCACGCGTCGCACGCGTTCCAGGCCTTTGCCAAGAGCGCCGGCGAGCGCGCCGACGTGGCCCCAAGCGTCCTCCTCGTCGACTGCGCAAAAAAAACCTGCGACGCGGTCAAGCTGGCAGACGCCGACCATCCTTATTGGAGCTACGTCCTCGACACGCTGCGACGCGCGGCCCTGACGCCCCTCCAAGTGCAGGCGGTGTGGCTCAAGGAGGCGGTGGCGGGGGAGCGCCTGCTTTTTCCTGAGGATATCGCGCACCTGGCAGAGTGCTTGGAGCTCATCTCGGGAAAACTGGAAGCCATATTTCCAAGCCTGAAGCTCATCTACATCAGCAGCCGTTCTTTTGGAGGCTATGCCGCCCACCCCACGGCCGTGAGCCCCGAGCCCACGGCTTACCACACGGGCTTCGCCGTAAGGTCTGTCATCCAGCGCCGCTTGGGGTCCGTCGATCCGTCGCGCGGGCCGTGGCTCGGATGGGGCCCTTATTTTTGGGCCAACGGTCTGAGCGCGCGACGCGATGGCCTGACCTGGAGGCGTGACGCCTTCGCGGCGGACGGAACCCACCTGTCGCCCATCGGAGCCGAGCAGGCGGGCAACCTGCTTCTGCAGTTCTTCTTCGAGGAGCCGACCGCGTTCTGGTTTCGAACGTCATCTGCGCCCCGATCCGAGGCCCCGTAGGCCCGGGCGGCGTCCAGACC
>CAYLJT010000464.1:0-7022 GCA_964383995.1 uncultured Polyangiaceae bacterium | reverse complement strand
GGCGCGGCATCGCCCAGCGGTAAGACCGGTTTGTCCGACGTCTAGCGGCCAGTCGCTGCTCCGAAGCGCTTGGGCTTGGCGTCCGGCAGCTCCTTCGACACATAGGTCGCGCGCGCCGCCGAGGCGTCCACCAGCCCCTCGGCGGACAGCTCGCGATAAGCCGCGATTACCGTGTTGCGATGGACCCCGAGGGACGCCGCCAAGGTGCGGCTGCCGGGCAAGGCGTCACCGGGGCCCAAACGCCCGCGCTGAATGTCTCGGACCACCGCCCGCGCGATGCGCAGAAACATCGGTGAATCGGCGTCATCGTCGTGCAAAGCGAGCGCGGCGCGGGGCATGGACGGTCGTCTCCCTGGTCTAGGTGTTTTTTCGAATCTGGATCTTTTTTATAGACCAGAGCTGAACCACTGTCTCGCCATGCGCAAAGAGATCTACCGAATGGACGGAGCGGAGGCCCTAAGCCTCTTCAACCGCGCGCCGCAGATGCACCTTGCCACCACCAGCGCCGAGGGCAGGCCGCTCCTCAAGACGTTTCACGGCGTGTTGGTCGAGGGGTACATCGCCTTTCACGCGGCGCCGGCGGGAGAGAAGATGGAAGGACTGGGTCAGGAAGCCGTGCTGACCGTGGAGGAGGTGGTGGCCGAAATTCCAAGCTACTTCCTCGACCCCGAGCGGGCCTGTCCGGCCACGACGTATTACTTGAGCGCCCAAACCCGAGGGCAACTGACCTCCATCGACGACCCCACCATCAAGGCCGCTGCCCTGACCGCCTTGATGACGAAGTACCAACCCGAAGGCGGCCACGTGCCCATCTCGGCCGACCATCCGCTGTACAAGAAGGCCATCGAGGGCCTGCTGGTGGCGGGGATTCGGCCCGAGCGTCTGGATGGCAAGGCCAAGCTCGGTCAGAACCGCAAGCCCGAAGAGCGCAGGAAGGTGCTGGAAAAGCTGTGGCAGCGCGGCCGACCCGGGGACACCCAGGCCATCGAGACCGTGCTGAGCCACGCCGACGACGAAATCCGACCTGACTTTCTGAAAGGCCCCGCGGACACCTGGCTCGTGTGCGACGGCGCCGACCGTTACGCGGACGAGGCTGCGGCGCTGTTGGAAGGAGCCTATTGGTTGCCC
The DNA here is from genome assembly GCA_964383995.1 of uncultured Polyangiaceae bacterium. Classification (GTDB taxonomy): domain Bacteria; phylum Myxococcota_A; class Polyangia; order Polyangiales; family Polyangiaceae; genus CAYLJT01. The sequence continues at coordinate 5,894 of CAYLJT010000464.1, read as the reverse complement.
GGCGACACGCGAGACGCCATCGCCGAGGCCCAACGGGGCGCGAGCGTGTGGGTCGGCGCGCGGACCAGGCAAGGTGAGCTGGTGGCCACCGCCAGGGCGCTGAGCGACGGCCGGCAAAGGGCGTGGATCTTCGATGTGCTGGTGGCCCCGTCCATGCGAGGAAAGGGCCTGGGCAAGGCCGTCATGACGTTGCTGCTCGACCACCCGGCCCTGCGCCACGTGGCCGTCACCGCGTTGCGCACCAGGGACGCGCAGCGCTTCTACGAGGAGCTAGGCTTCGTGCGGCACGCCGAGCTGCGCTCGACCAACGGGGACTGGACGAGCAGCGAGCTCGTGCGCCGCGTCCCGCGCTAGGGCGGCCGATTCTGCGCACAAAGGCCCCTTGCGATTTGCACAACTGGCCAGGTCAGTTGCACAAGTTGAGAAGCTGGATCACGTCTGAACCACCGCCTTTTTGCCCGAAAAACGCGGTCTTGGGCTAGGCAAGGCAATTGCGATAGCCCTCTCCTGAAGGTTCCCCCGAAGGAGGAGAGTCATGCAGTCATCCCATAAGTTGCCATTGACACTGATCGCGTTGGCCCTCGCCGCCTGCTCGGCCGCGCCGTCGGACCCGGGGAGCGAATCGGAGGATGTCACCCAGGGTCAGCGCAACCCGATCATCGGTGGGACCCCTGCAACCGCCTACCCCGAAGCGGTGCTGATTGACATGTACCAAGGCGGCTATATGTCCGCCTACTGCTCCGGCTCGCTGATAGCGCCGCAACTGGTGCTCACGGCCGGCCACTGCGTGGGTGGCTTCGACGGTTTCAAGGTCACTTCGCCCTACGGCGGCGGCGACGCCTACGGCTCATCGAGCAAGGTCTACGACTACAACAGCAGCAGCGAATACGTCGACCCGAACCTGCACGACATCGGCGTCATCTTCCTGGACAGCCCCATCGACATCGGCACCTACCCCACCATCGCCCAAACGCCTTTGAGCCCGGGCGAGCAGATCGTCAATATCGGTCGTATCCAGGACGGCAACCTGTCCACCACGAGCATCTTCGTGAGCAAGCCCCTCAGCGTGCAAGACGGGCAGAGCTACGGCTTCCCCTACGACTACGTATGCGACGAGATCATCGAGTCCGGCGACTCCGGCGGCCCGGACATGATCGTGGGCAACAACCACGTGATCGTCGCCGTCAACTCGGGAGCCGGCGGAGGCACCGAGGTGTTGGCGCGCGTCGACCTTCTGTACAGTTGGCTGCAAGACCAGATCGCCGCCTCGGGCGGCTCGCCCGACCCGGGTGGAAACCCCGATCCGGGAGGCAATCCCGACCCGGGTGGAAACCCCGACCCCGGTGGCAACCCCGATCCGGGGGACTCGTGCGGAGGCATCGACTACGTGGGCACCTGCCAAGGCGACCTGCTCTCGTGGTGCGACTACGGCTACCTCGTCAAGGTCGACTGCGCCGAATACGGCCTGAGCTGCGGCTACGACGACTGGTCGGGGTTGTACGACTGCGTGTGGTAGTAGCGTCGGCACCCATTCCTTGCACCACACGGCCGGAAACCGGCTGGCTGCCCCTTCGTCCAAATGGGGGGAGTGGACGGGCGCGTACGCGTTGCGGCCCGCAAAGAGCCTCCAGCCGTCCTCGACGTCCTCGTCACGAAACCCAAGGGTGGCGAGCGCCTCGGCGACGCGCGGATGTCGAAGATCAAACAAGAGCCTCGTAACCCGCTCGGCGCGTTCCGTCGGACTCGGGCGCGGGCAGGAGCAGCCGGTCCGAGCGCCGATTCACACCCAAGGCGCCTCCCCCTGGCACCCTTGATGTCCTCGCACAGCGAGGCCTCACCCCCGCCGTCAGCCGTCCTGGCCCAGGTTGACGGGGCCTACGGAGTCCGGTTCCGCAACAGTTCTGGCAAAGACCACCCGACAGCCGACGAGCTGACTCCGGCCGACGAAGAGCTCTGGGCATACTACCTGGAGTGGAGCCACGCCGCCCGCATGGTGCTGAACGACCGAAGGCTGCTCCGCAGGCTGGGCCTGTTGCGAAGCGCCGGCGCGAGCGGCGGTGACGACGGGCCCGGTGAGCCGCCGATTGGTCCGTGAAGCTGGCGGGAGGCCGCCGCGGGTGGGTGGGTGTCGGTGTGCAACTGGGTGTCGCGCTCAGGTGGAGAAAGGTCTCGGACATTCGCGGTGCCAATTCCCGGAGAGGGCGGCTTTGGGGGTTGACGAGCGGTACGGAGGCTCGATAGCTTCGGAGGCATGCGGGTGGCCACCATGAAGGACGCGGCACGTTGCGACCACGACCGTGGGGGTGGCGGTACGGCCGAGTGCCCTCGTGCGACGCAGCGGCGACCAAGGACGGGGCCGCGCCGGGCTGCAAGATGCCGGCCATGCGCCGCTACGTCGTCGTCCGCTGTGCAAGAACGTAATGGGCGACGATTGGCGCGACGACGGGCCACGGGCGTCGGTTACGCGAATAGCTGGCCCGACGCTGGCGATGTGCGTAAGGGGAGCAGAAAGAAGCGGGGCGCGTGGATCGATGCCGGTTACGTGAATGGGCGGCTTCCCGCTCCCGAGGCGCGTAAGGCGAGCGAAAAACAGCAGCCGGGATCCGCGCGGGTTACGCCTTATGGGCGTTGGCCGATGGATTTCTGCTCTATTACGGAGCTCGGCGGGAGCGGGCTGCTTGCTGCTGCTGTCCAATGCGATGTTAGCCAGACCGATCTCCGGCGGGCTCCTGTCCGATCAATCAACGTCGGAAGCGGGAGGTCGTGCGCTCTTCAAATCGGCATTTCCCTTACTCCTGCCAGCGAGACGGAGCCTGCTGATGCGGTAAGCGGTCGTCGGGCTTCTCGGCACGCTCTTGGCCCCCGGCGTGCGACACAAGGATACCTGTCATCATGAGACGTCCTCCCCTCGCCGAGTACCTCAAGGTCGCTGGAACTCTTTCACCTCCCGTTGGTTACACTCCGCCCTCAAGTGTTCAAGAACTGATGGAACGGGCGGCTCAAGGAGAGACCTATTTTCTAGACTCAAATTTCTCCGGCCAGAAACTATCCGAAGTTCAATTCCCATCGGTGCACCTCTCCGGGTCTGATTTTAGTGGCGCCAGCCTTTATCGTTGCACCTTCGATCAGACAAAGTTGATCGCGTGCAAGTTCATCGGCGCCACCATCTCCGAGTGCAAAATCAAGCACTCTCTCATGATGGGATCGGACTTCTATCAGGCCAAGATTTTGGACACCGAAGTCTCGTTCAGCGACTTGAGAGGTTCCTTCTTTGGCATTGCCGAATTGGCCCACACTACTCTCATTGGAAATTCACTGGCTGACTCGCTGTTTCAAGGAACGCGAATCATCTGCACGCCCTTTGCGCTCAACGACCTCGGAAACACGCAGCATCCAGGCCCACATAGCTACATCGACATCCATTCGCTCTACCTCTCCGCTCATCACCTTCGCCATGCTGCCCAGTTCGAGTTCGCTGATGAAGAACTAACAATTCGTCATAGAAAGATCACCGAGGGCACCGAGCAAATATCCCAGTTCCTCGCTGGGTGTGGCATGCCTACAGGTACCCTTGAACTGTTCCTCGGATGGCTCGAGGACCGCTCATACCAGTCGGTGTTCATAAGCTATAGCACGATGAACGAAGACTTCGCTCGCGAACTTGACGTAGAGTTGCGCAAGCGCGGCGTCAACGTCTGGTTTGCACCGCACGACATTCGAGGTGGGCGCATGGTCCGTGAACAGGTACAGCAAGCGGTAAAGAATCAGAGTCGGACGATACTTGTCCTTTCAGAGGAAAGTATGCGCAGCGGGTGGGTGGAAACCGAGATACGTCATGCCTTTGAGGCCGCAAACGGCAGTGTACGACGACTATTTCCAATTCGCCTCGTCGACTTTGACAAGATCAAGGAGTGGACCCTTTTCGATCCCGACTCGGGCGTCGACCTCGCGCACCACATTCGGGGATTTTTCGTCCCGGACTTCACGAACTGGCGCGACGAGGATTCATTCTTGAGAGCGATGGAGGCGCTTACGAGGGATCTGCGCGAGGATCATGTTTTTCAGAATTCCCGAGGGGGCAGCAGGTAAACGCGACCCGGTGGGCAAAGCCACTACGAGGGAGCCCGGATGGTTATTGAGAGCGTTCCGCTAACCCGGACCTGTTGCGTGAAGGACTCCGGCTTCAGTCCGTACTGGAAGGGTCGTTCTACCTCACCCTCCCACAGATCTGGATTGCTTCAGCTGGCTAACGACGCGATGAACCCGACGGCCGGGGTCGGTCGCCTGCGGCTCCCTCGCCCGTTCGCGGGTTATCGCGAAACCGTTCGGCGGACAACCATCCGACGTCAGCACGCGGGTTCATCATGTGAACATTTCGCGGTTTCGGAATCAGAGTCCAAACTTCATTGCTGTTTCGCCAAGGAACGGTGAATGGCAAGCGACGACACCGAGCCGACGCGCGTGTTCATCTCCCATGGAAAAGGAGACGCATGGGTGGCCGCCCAGATTGCCGCTCGTGTCCGTTCCTGCGGCTCCGCGACGTTTCTCGACGAGACTGACATTGCGAAAGGGGATGACTTCAAGAAGCGCGTCCACGCCGAAATCGGACGGTGTCATGAACTCGTGGCGTTGTTCACTCCGTGGTCCGCACAACGATTTTGGGTGTGGGTTGAAGTGGGGGCGGCGTGGGGACAAGGCAAACGTGTTGTCGCCGTCCTCTACGGTGTCACAGTTGACGACCTCGAACGCCTTGGCGGCAGCAAAGCCATACTGGAGGACATAAACATCGTCGGCTTGAACGACTTTGATGCCTACCTTCAAGAACTCTCGAAGCGTTGCGGGGGCCAATAGGCATGCTTCGTCATGACTACTTCATTTGCTACAGCGGGGAGGACCGGGGGTTCGCGCGGCAACTCGCCCGTCAGCTTGGGCACGACGGAACCCGGGGGGTCCTGGACCAAGACGACATTTCGGCCGGGGCGGACTGGAGCCAAAGCATCAAGACGGCGATCGAAAACTCTGAGGCCATCATCGTGATCATGTCTCACTCGGCGACGAGTAGCAACTGGATCCTGGCGGAGATCGGTATGGCGCAAGCGCTCGGAAAACCCATAATTCCCGTTCTTGTACCTGGCGCCGTGGTAGATGAATCAGTGTTCGGACTGCTCGACCGATACCAAGTCTTGGACGCCGCAAGCATGCCCGTCGAGGAGGTCTCTGCACGAATCGTCTCCGCTACTAGGAAGGTTCCGCTAGCCGAAGCCAAGCGTCTGCTTCCGTTGGCGAGGCGAAGCCGTCGGCTCTCGTTGATTTGGTCGCTTGCGGCGCTGCTTCTTCTTCTTTCCGTGACACTCTACTTCATGCTATTACCGCGACGAGAGAAGGTCACGATGGAACTCCTTCAGGACTTCATTGGGCGGAGTGGCGGTCAGGCCACTATGCCGTACCCGATGTGTGTCTGCACGGATTGGGAGCCGCGCCCCCGCACTCAGCCGTACCTGGAATGTCCGTATTGGAGAATTTGCGGGGACCCAAAGCACTGTCGCGTTGTTGAGGACTGCGTAATTGTCAATGCAGATATGCTAAGGATTGCGCCGTGAGCGCCTAAACAGGATGACGACGTATCAGGAGTCCCACGGACGATTCTATGGATACTGCGCGCCACTGCGGTTCCATGCCGTGTGCATGCGCCGCCGAACAAACCGCTGGATCCGACGAAGCCCGGCCTTGCTCTTCGAGGACACCTTTTGGGGGACTAGAACGGTCGGCGTGCTCCCCGTCGCTTTGTCGACGGGCTTCGCGGCTCAGCGGTCAGCCGTTGGGCAAGCGTGGAATATACCGCGTAAGCGTTCACGGCACGTAGGTTCATCAGCTCCATATGAGTCCATAGGCTC
>CAYLJT010000463.1:0-7026 GCA_964383995.1 uncultured Polyangiaceae bacterium | reverse complement strand
CCTCGACCCGAACCTGGCCTTGGAGTCGCCCAGCATCGCGCCCGCGATCGCCGATCTCGACGGCGATGGGACCACGGAGATCGTCGTCTCCTCGTGGGCCGGGACCATCTACGTCTTCGAGGCCGACGGCTCTCGGAGGGCCGGCTTCCCCCTGCGTTTGCCGCTGGTCCCCTCCTGCTCGCTCGATCCGTCTGTCTCGGACACGGGCCCCTGCATGAGCACCTCGTCGCGCATCGCCCGCGGCGCCTTCGCGGCGCCCGTGCTGGCCGATATGAACAAAGACGGCAAGCTCGAGATCATCCAGGCCGCCTTCGACGGCAACGTCTACGTGTTCGACGCGGACGGCAACGCCCTCGACGGCTTCCCGGTCAACGTGCACTACACCGGGTCTTTGGCGGAGGAGCCCGAGACGAACCGCATCTTGACGACCCCCGCCGTCGGAGACTTCAACGGCGACGGCATCCCCGAGCTGTTGGTAGGCTCGAACGAGAAGCTCGGCGCGGGTGGCCAGTCCGGTGCCGTCTACCTGATCGACGGCCGTGGCAACAACACGCCAGGCGGCCCCGTGCTGCCCAACTGGCCCGTCACGATGACGTCGTTCGAGCTCTTCCCGCTCGTTGCCGAAGGCGTGCCGAACGCGGGCGTCATCGGCACCTTCGAGGGCACGATGGCCGCCGTCATGCACGGAAACGCCACGCCGCCGGCGATTTTGCCGATGGATCCGGGCACGCAAGACAAGCTCAACCAGACGACCACGGGCGCCCTACCGGTCCACCCCGATCCGAACAACCCGGAAAACACCGTGCGCGGCGTCTACCCGTCGAGCTACTTCGGGCCGCTCACCAAGGCGTCGCAGCCCAACACCATGTTGCCGCTCTTCGCCCAACCTTCCCTCGGCGACATCGACCAGGATGGCATCACCGACGTGGTCGCTGCGGGCGGCTCCCTCAACCTTGCCATCACCCTGCAGTCGACGCAGGGTGACACCAACCTGAAGGGTGAGCACCTGTTGGCCGTCTGGAACGGCAAGACGGGCGCGATGTTGCCCGCGTCGCCGTACGTCATCGAGGACTTCGTGTTCTTCAACAGCCAATCGATCGCCGACCTCAACAACGACGACTACCCCGAGGTGCTCACGGGCTCGGGCGGCTACTACCTGCACGCCTTCGACGGCTGCGGGCGCGAGCCCGAGGGCTGGCCCAAGTTCACCGGACAGTGGATCATCCCGACTCCCGCCGTGGGCGATCTGGACGGCGACGGCACCCTGGAGGTCGCGGTCGGCACGCGCAGCGGCTGGCTCTACGTCTGGCACACCGACGGCAGGTCCGACGGCATCATCGAGTGGGAGAGCTTCCACCATGACAACCGCAACACGGGCAACCTGAACGAGGCCCTGGAGCAGGGCACGAAGAAGAAGGCGAAGGAGCCCTTGACCGAGGCGTTCTGCAAGGCCGCCGAAGGCACCCCGCCTTCGGCCCAAGAGCTCAGCGTGACCGGCGGCTGCGATTGCAGCGTCCCGACAAACGGCGGCGACGACAACCGCGGCCTCTTGGCGGCGGCGCTCGCTGCGCTCGCCCTGGCCGCGCGCAAGGGGAAGAAAACCTCCTGACAGCGGCGCCATGACGGCCTCCACCGACTCTCCTGCCACGCCGGCCACGCCCCGGGCCGACCCTCCTCCAAACCTCCTCGCCGAGAAGTTAGACGGCCTTCCCCCCACGCCGGGCTGCTACCTGTTCCTCGGCAAGAACGGGGAGGTCGTCTACGTCGGCAAGGCCAAGAGCCTGCGCTCGCGCGTGCGCAGCTACTTCCAGGAAGGTGGCTCGGACAGCCGCTATTTCATCCCCCTCCTGCGGCGCATCGTCCTCGACCTGGAGACCGTCGTCACGGCCACCGAAAAGGAGGCCGCGGTCCTCGAAAATCAGCTCATCAAGAAGCACCAACCGCGCTTCAACGTGAAGCTGCGCGACGACAAAGAGTTTTTGTCGTTGCGCCTCGATCCGAAAAAAGAATGGCCCTTCTTGCAGGCCGTGCGGAAGCCCGAGCCGGACGGCGCGCGCTACTTCGGACCTTTCCACTCGGCCACCAGCGCGCGGCGCACCCTGCACCTCGTCAACAAGCACTGGAAGCTCCGCACCTGCTCCGACGCCGAGCTCGCCTCCCGACGGCGACCTTGCCTGCAATACCAGATCAAACGCTGCCTCGCGCCCTGCGTCATGGACGTCGATCCGGACGTCTACGGTCAGCAAGTGCGCAGCGTCGCGCTGTTCCTGGAAGGTCGCCACGACGAGCTGTCGAAGGAGCTCGACGTCTCGATGAAGCAGGCCTCCCAGCGTCTGGAGTTCGAGCGCGCCGCCATCTACCGAGACCAGCTCAAGGCCGTGGAGGCCGCCCGCGAGAGCCAACGCATCGTGTCCGTGCAAGACGTCGATCAGGACGTCCTGGGCCTCTACCGCGAGGGCAGCGTGGTAGAGGTGGAGATCTTGCAAGTGCGGCACGGCCGCGTGCGCGAGACCCTGAGCTATTCGCTGCGCGGCGCCGAGCTGCCCGACGAGGAGGTGCTCGCCGGCTTCCTGACCGAATATTACGACGCCGTGGCGGACGGGCGCGAGATCCCCGACGAGGTGCTGCTCCCATTGCTGCCCGACGGCGCCGCGGGCGTCGCCGAGTGGCTCAGCGATCGCCGCGCCGAGCTGGGCGCCAAAGGCAAGGTTACGCTGCTCACCCCGCAACGCGGCCCGCGCCGCGAGCTCTTGGAGCTTGCCAAGGAGAACGCCGCCCACGCCTTCCGCGAGAAACAGCGCAGTAAGGACGATCTGGAGGGGCGCCTGGAAGAGCTGCAAGAGCGCCTGCGTCTACCCACCTTGCCACGCCGCATCGAGTGCTGCGACATCTCCCATTTGGGGGGAGGCGACACGGTAGGCTCCATCGTCAGCCTGGCAGATGGCTTGCCCGAGAAGAAGCGCTACCGCACCTTCCATGTCAAGACTGTCTCGGACGGCGACGATTACGGCGCGATGTACGAGGTGTTGGCGCGCCGCTTCCGCCGGGGCCGGGACGCGAAGGAGACCGAGGAAGCCGAGGCCGATGGGCGCGAGGGCACGTGGGATCTTCCCGACCTGTTCGTGGTCGACGGCGGCCGCGGTCAGCTCGGGGTAGCCCTCTCTGCTGCGCGCGATCTCGGCTTGCACGAGCTACCCATCGTGGGCCTCGCCAAGGAGCGCGAGAACATGGCTGGCGAGAAGCTCGTCGACCGCGTCTACCTCCCTGGACAGAAGAACGGCATCCCGCTCCGGCCCGGCAGCTCGGCGCTGTTCTTTTTGGCCCGGGCCCGCGACGAAGCCCACCGCTTCGCCAACCACGCGCGCAAGAAGCTCGGCAAAACGCGGAGCTTCCACTCCGAAATGGACGACATCCCGGGCATCGGCAAGGCCGTCCGTACGGCCCTCCTGACCACGCTCGGCTCGCTGGCCGCCGTCAAGCGCGCCTCCGACGACGAGCTTTTGGCCGTGCAAGGCGTCACGAAGCGCCACCTCAGCGCGCTGCGCAAGGTGTTCGCGGCGCCTACGTAGAGGGCTGCGCGATTGGCTGGATGTCAGTTGATGGGGGCGTTCGGGTCGCTCGCCACGCCGTCCTTCATTTCGTGCGTCGACGGATCGTACTTCGAGGTGCACTTGGCCATGACGAGCGTCGCGTCGAAGGAGCCTTCCGCGTTCAACGCGCCTTCCACCGTCACCTGCACGCCGCCGCCGGGCATGTCGCGGAAAGTGTCGGGCACCACACATTGCGCATAGCGCACCGGGACCTCTTTTCCACCACCGTGCACCGTGAAGCGGTACTCGCAGGGCGTGTCGCGTTTGACCAAGGTGCCGGGGACGAGCTCGGCCTCGATGCGCACCTTGCGCCCCACCATGTCTTCCTTCGCGCTGAACAGGTCTTGCACGGGCAAGGCGTAAATCGCGGCCTCTTTGAAGCCCACCAAGAACAGCGCGACGAGCGCCCCCACCATCACGAGCAACGCCACCAATAAGCCGATGCTGCGATTGGCAGGGGGCGGCGGCGCGTTCTTCGCTGCAGCGACGGGCGGCGTGGAGGAGGGCGCGGCGTCGCGTGCGTCACCGAGGGCCTGGGCGAGCTCTTCGTCGAGTTTTTTGCTCATGGCAGCGGAGAGAGGGTAACCCGCAAAGGGAGCCGGGTCGAGTCTTCCGAGCGCGCATTTTCACCTGAACATCGCCCACGACCGAGTAAGGTTGGTTCATGGCCCCGCCGAAGCCCCCCATAGCCGCGTTTTTTTCGCGATTGGGCCTCCCGGTGGCAGCCCTCGCGAGCGCCTGTGGCGGCGGCTCGCCGTCGGTCCGTCCCCCGCCGCCACCTCCTCCCCTCGCGCAGCCAACGACCGCGACCAGCCCGGCTCCTCCTGCTTCGGCGCCGATCGGCCCGCCGCCGACGGGTGAGGCGCCTGACCAAGCCGCCCCGGAGCTGCCTGCGACGCCCAACCCGGGTCAACCCCGCCCCTTCGAACTGAAAGCGGTGCGAGGTGGCCAGTCGCTGTTCGCGGTGAGCGACTTCGCCGATCGACCGGGCTCGGTCGCGCGGCGCTACGACGGTGTCAAAGGCAGTTGGGGACCTGTGCTCGACCTCGCCGGCGAGCACTTCGTCGCCGCGGTCGATCGCCCCGAAGAGCGCTTCAGTCTGGTCACCTCGACCGGCAAAGAGCTGTGCGTCGCCCTCTTTTCGACGCACAGCGCGACGGCCGAGGCCAAGGGCTGCATGGCTATTCGTTCCAAGGCCCTCGCCCTCGTGGGAGACCGCATCGCGGCCATCGAAGTCACGACGAACCGGGTGACGCCCAAGGCCGCTCCCAGCGCCAAACCCGCTGCGAAGACCGAGAAAAAACCCAAGAAAACGGCCGACAAGAAAGCACCCAAGAAGACCACGCAGGGCGCCGACAAGAAAAAGACCACCAAGAAGACGCAGGCCGACAAGCCCACCTCCACGCCGAAGCCCGCGGCGAAGGTCAAGGCCGATGTTAGCGTATCGCTGCGTTGGATAAGCCTCGATGGCAAGTTCGATGAGACGTTGTCCGAGACAGGCCTGCGCTTCGAGCGGGCCTTCGAGGGGCTCGACGTGCTCGACGCGCTGGGCGACGCGGCGGGCGTCGATCTGGCTTGGTACGAGGCCGCGACACCGCCCAAGACGCCCGTCGGCAAGGCCCACGCGGGGGCCCTCGGCTGGGCCGCCATCAACACCGGACGTCTGAACGATCAAGGTCAGTTCGATCCGACCACCAAAAAGACGCTGCTGCGACGTGGCCTGGAGTGGGGCTACGTGGAGGGCGCGCGGATGCCCGCGCTGGTGAGCGGGCCCCAGGGAAGATTCCTGTTGACGCTCGCGGGTCGGGGCGCGACCTGCGAGGCCACCTCCCTCGCTGGAGGACCGTCGAACCTCTTACCCAAGGCCCTTTGCGCCACCACGCCGCCGCGCCTCGGGGGCACGCCGTTCGAGCTCGTGCCGCGCCTCCAGGCGGTGCTCGACGAAGGTCCGTACGCCGCGCCCGGGCAGCGGGACGGTTACGGCTTCGTGGTTTGGGCCGGCGATCGCGGCTTCTACCAGACCCGCGCGGGGCTGCGCTCCGTCCACCTGGACACGGGCTCGCGCGACGAGACCTGGCCGCTGTGGGAGCCGACGGTGGAGAGCGTCGCGCCGCCCGCCAGCGCGAAGAGCACGAGCAAGGGGCCCTGCCCGGCGGACATGGTTTCGGTGCGAGGCAGCTTCTGCGTGGACCGCTTCGAGGCGCACCTCGTCGACCAAAAAACGAACGGGTTGCTCTCCCCCGACTACCCCGTCACACCGAACCTGTTCGCGTACGCGCTGGCCGAGGGCTGGACGCTCAAGGCCGAGCTCGGCGACGTGCACGGCAAGGCCTTCCCCATGCCCTTTCCACCCTTCTGGCAAGCTGCCGACGCGGCAAGCCCCGTGGTGCCCCTCCCCCGCTCCACGAAGGCCGCGCGGCCCAACGGCTTCTTGACAGGCCTCGTGTCCGAGACAGCCTGCGCCGCCGTGGGCAAGCGCCTGTGCAGCGTCGACGAGTTCGTGCTGGCCTGCCGGGGCGAGAACGACACGCAATTTCCTTATGGAGACGACTTCGAAGACGGCGCGTGCAACGTGTTCCGCGAAGATCACCCCGCCACCTTGCTGCATGGTAACCCGAGCATCGGCCACCTGGATCCACGGCTCGATCGCGCAGTAGGCGAAAAGGGTCCCTTGCTCCAGGAGACGGGCGCCTCGCCGCGCTGCGCCAGCCGCTGGGGGGACGACGCCATCTACGACATGGTAGGCAACCTGGACGAGTGGGTAGACGAGTCGGGGGGGGCCTTCGCGGGGGGCTTCTTCTCGCGCTCGACCCGCTCGGGCTGCGACGCCCTGGTCACCGCCCACCCCAAGAGCTACCTGGACTATTCGACGGGCATGCGCTGTTGCGCCGACCCAAAGTAAGCGAGCCAAGGAGAAGCCATGAGCCCAGCACAGATCATTTGGGGCATCGACAGTCGTGAAATCGTGCTCGGCCTCGACGCGGCCTCCATTCGCCGCGACTTCGTTCAAAAGCTGTTCTTCGAGCTGGCGAAGTTTCCCGGCGTGGCCACCAAGAACGATCACTACCTGGCCTTGGCGTACGTCGTGCGCGATCGGCTGCTGCTCCGCTGGGTGCACTCGGCCCACACCTACCTGGAGGGTCAGCACCGCACGGCGATCTACCTGTCCGCTGAATATTTGATGGGCCCCCAGCTCGGCAACGCCCTGCTCTGCCTGGGCATCGAGGCCGCCGTCCGCGAGGCGATGACCGATCTGGGCATCGATCTGGACAGCCTGATCGAGCAGGAGGAAGAGCCCGGCCTGGGCAACGGCGGTCTGGGCCGCCTGGCGGCCTGCTACATGGACTCGATGGCCACCCTGAATCTACCCGCCATCGGCCACGGGATCCGCTACGAGTTCGGCATCTTCGACCAGGAGATCCGCGACGGCTACCAG
>CAYLJT010000462.1:0-7056 GCA_964383995.1 uncultured Polyangiaceae bacterium | reverse complement strand
CGAGACCTCCTCCGGCTCGGGTCGTTCGAGCTGGATGTAGGGCGTGGTCCAGGCTTTCGCGAGGCGCGCTTGGTCGGGGAACAAGACGCGCGCGAGGGTCAGTCGCGCGACCCATGGACGCAGCGGAATCGACAGCGGATCCCGATGCTCGGCGAGCGCTTCGAAGGTCGCCCGGGAGCTTACCCGGCGTGGAATATCGAGGGCGGCACCCTCGGCCTCGGGGCCGTCGCGCAAGAGGGCCCGGGTCCCGCGACGAAGCTCACGGAAGGCCCCGCGCACCTCGCGATCCAGCACAAAGAGAGGCACATCGAGCAGCATGGCATCCTCGCTCAGCCGTGCATGGTGGCGCCTGCGCCGAGGGTCATTGCCAGCGCTCCCTCGGCCTCGGCGATCTCTGCGAGCCGCGCGCGGGTCCGCGCTTCGTCGCCCGACACGCCGATCGCGAGGTCCACGAGGGTGCGGTAGTGGCGCGCCTCGCAAGCGAAGAGATCTTCGTAAAATGCCGCCAAATCCGCCTCGTTTTGCGCCTTCAGGCCGTCGGCCAACAAACGAAAACGCTCGCACGAGCGGGCCTCGATCAACGCGCCGACCAAGAGCCGATCGATGAGCCCGTCGTCGGGACCACGCCTTCGCGCCGAGCGATTCGCCAGCTTTCGCAGCTCCTCGGCGTACACGTCGGGCTCGGGCGGCCCCAAAACCAGATTCCTGCGCGCGAGCTCGTCCATCACCTGGGCGAGGTGCGCCACCTCTTCCTGCGCCAAGTCGACCAGGGCTCGCGCCACCTTCGGGTGCCCGGGCGAGCGCGCCGCCAACGACAACGCGTTGGACGCCGCCTTCATCTCGCAGTGCGCGTGGTCGACGAGCAACGCTCCGAGATCCGCCAGCGCGTGCTCGAGCCACGTCGTGGGCGTGCTCCTAGTCAAGCAAAACACGGCGCGCACTATGCCGGAGCAGGGCGCTCTCGTCACCCGCCTGTCACCGGCAAAAATGTTTTGAAATCAAACGATTTTGCCGGCAAAAACGCGCCCATTCGCCAGGCGGGGCACTCTGATAAACTGCCCGACATGGTTTATCGCCCGGTCCTCGTGCTCGTCGTCGCCGCGCTTCTCGCGCCCGCCCTGGCCTCCGCCGACGTGGCCACGGCGCCCGCGGCCGACGCGACACCCCTTCAAGCCAAGAAGTCTTTGGCCGTCACCATCGACCGCTCGAAGGTCGACCTCGCGGGTCGCTCCATCGAGGTGAAGCTCTCGCGTCCCGCCGACAAGGTAAAGCTCAAGGTCCTCGGGGAGAGCGGCGCGGTCCTCGCCGAGGTGGAGCAAAAGTTTGAAGGCGCCCCGGCAGGCACCGCCCTCGTCGTCACGTGGACCCCATCGAGCGACGAGCCGCCCGCGCGCATCGAGGTCTGGGGCTACGACACCGAGGGCTACTACGCGGGCGTCGCCATCGTCCCCTGGTCCGTCAGCATTCCCCACGAAGAGGTCACGTTCGAGACGAACTCCGACGTGATCCGAGCCAGCGAGACCCCCAAGCTTGAAGCGAGCCTCGCCCTCATTTCGGAGGCCGCTTCGAAGCACGCGGACCTCGGCAACATCACGCTCTTCGTCGTGGGTCACACCGACACCGTGGGCAGCCCCGAGAGCAACTTGGTCCTGTCGCAGAAGCGCGCTCGCGCTATCGCCGCCTGGTTCCGATCGCACGGCGCGAAGGTCGCCATCGGCTACGAGGGCCTCGGCGAGTCCGCGCCCCTCGTGAAGACCGGCGACGAGGTCGACGAGCCGAAGAACCGTCGCGTCGACTACATCCTCGCCCTTGAACCGCCGAGCTTCTCGAACGGCGGTCGGCCCCTCGCCTGGAAGTCGCTTTGACGACGCCTCGCTCACGCGTTCACGGGAGCGTGAGCGACGTGGAGGGTCCGTTTGTGTCACTTATCTCGCCGAAATGCGTACGAAATTTCGCTGGTGACTCTTAGAAAAACGAGCGTGTTAGTCTCCCGAAGGCGTGAAGCCTTACGGTTTTGCGAAGGCGTGGAAACACCCCTTTCCGAGCGGCAAAAGTGCAGCTCATCGAATAACCGCAGCCCATCGGGCCCCTAGCCCACGACATGCAGGTTCAAGGATGACCCTACGACGGATCGCGCTCTTCCTCGCAATTGCTATCGGTCTGTTCTTCGCACGACCGGTCTACGCCGACGACGTCGCGGACGAGGCCGACCTCCACTTCAAGATCGCGACGGAGAAGTACGCCGGGCGGGATTTCAGGAGCGCCCTCGAGCACTTCCTCGTCTCGAACCGCCTCGTCCCGAACCGCAACGTCGTGTTCAACATCGCCCGCAGCTACGAGCAGCTCGGGGAGTTTCCGGACGCCTTCCGCTACTACACCCAGGTCCTCGACATGAATCCGGACGAAGGCGCGCGGCAGCGCGCCAACGAGTCCTTGGATCGCATCAAGGGCAACGTGGCCGTGCTGAACGTCAAGACCGAGCCACCGGGGGCCACGGTCTACATCAACCGCAAGGACCTCGGACCCCGCGGCAACACGCCGCGCAGTTTGGGGTTTGGAGCCGGGAAATACCGCGTCCTCGTCGAGCTCCCTGGGTACGAGCCGACCCAATCCGAAGAGTTTGACCTTATCCCCGGTCAACAAAAAGAAATCGCGCTCAAGCTCACGCTCATCGTCGGAACCTTGCGCGTGCAGGGCGATGCCGGGGTCGTTGTGAGGGTCGACAACCCCAACGCGCAGCCCTCGGGCGCGACGCCCATCGACCTCATCTTGCCGCCTGGCCGCCACCGCCTGTTCTTGAGCCGCGAGGGCTATCAGAGCTCCGAGCGCGAGGTCGAAGTGCTCGCCTCGAAGGTCGTCACCAGCGAGACACGCCTTCCGCCAACGACAGGGACCTTGGTTGTCAACGCCGACGAGCAGGACGCCTTGGTCGAGGTCGACGGAAAGCCCATGGGCTTCACGCCCGCCGTCGTCACCGTCCAGAGCGGCAAGCGAGCGGTTCGCGTGTCCCTCCGCGGATTCCGCCCAAGCGAACGGGTGGTCGATGTCCGAGTCAACGAACAGACCCGCGTCGACCTCCAACTGCGGCAGGTTGAAGAGGTCGAAGCCGCCAGCCGTACGGCAGAGGCCGTGGAAGACGCGCCTGGCTCCGTCAGCATCGTCCCCGGTCAAGAAATTCGCGCCATGGGCTACCCCACGGTGGTCGAGGCCCTGCGCGGCGTGCGCGGTATCTATGTCTCGGACGACACGAGCTACAGCACCATCGGTATCCGTGGTTTCGCCCGCTTGGGTGACTACGGCAACCGCGTCCTTACCTTGATGAACGGCCAAGCCCTCAACGACAGTTGGATCGGCTCGTCCTTCCTCGGGTACGACGCCTTGACCGACCTCGACGACGTGGAGCGCATCGAGGTTGTGCGTGGTCCTGGCTCCGTCCTCTACGGTACGGGCGCCTTCAGCGGTGTCGTCAACATCGTGACCCGCGGTCGTCCCAACGCCCTCGGTGTCTCGGTCGGCGCGGGCACGCAAGAAGACGGCCTGTTCCGCGCCCGCGTCAGCGCGAATCTACCCATCTCCCGCAACGTCGGCGCGTGGATCACGGTGGCGGGCGCCCATGCGCAGGGGCGCGACCACTACTACCCGCAGCTCGTCACCCAACCTTCCCTGTCGGCAGCGGGCCTCGATCCCGGCTTCGACGGCTTCTCGCGGGGCGCCGACGGCATGGACGCCGGCACCATCACGGGTGGCTTCTTCGCGGACGCTCTGACCATTCGCTACCACGCGAACTTCCGCAAAAAGAGCTTTCCGTCCGGCTTCTTCACCACCCTGCTCGGCGATCCGGACAGCGCGTTTACCGACGGGCGCGGCTTCGTCGAGGCGAAGTTCGAGCCGAGCATCTCGAAGTCGTTTGCCTCGCTCACCCGGGCGGTGCTCAACCACTACTACTTCAACGGCACCTACAGCTTCGTCGGCGATCCCGAGCCGCAGACCTCCAAAGAGCGTTTCCGCGGCTGGTGGGGCACGGGCGAGCAACGCGTCGTGTTCACCCCCGTTGAGGAGTTCAAGATCACGGCCGGCGGCGAAGTCCAGATCCACAAGACCAGCGCTCAAGGCATCTTTACGGATTGCACTGGAGGCGCCTGCGTCGACTTCAGCTACCTCCCCGACGAGACCACCTCGACCGCGGAGTTTGACGAGCGGCCGTTCGAAATCTACGCGGGTTACGCCCTCGCCGACCTGGCGCCCTCCCCCGCCTTCAAGCTGAGCGCCGGTCTCCGCATCGACTATTACTCCACGTTCGGCTCCTCCGGTCCGAGCCCCCGCGTCGCCATCGTTACCAAGCCCTACGAAGACGGCGTCGTGAAGCTCCTCGGCGGTCGCGCGTTCCGTGCGCCCAGCATCTTCGAGCAGTTCTACCAGGACGGCATCAGCCTGATTCCGAACGAGGAGATCGAGCCCGAGACCACGTGGTCAGGCGAGCTCGAATATTCGCACCGCTTCTCGTCCACGGTGCTCGGAACGGTGGCCGGCTACGCCAACTTCATCGACAACCTGATCTCGCTCCGCGCGACGGGTCCCGAAGAAGACGCCCCTGTCCAGTACGACAACACCGGTGCTCCCGTTCTTACCCTCGGTGGTGAGGCCGAGCTTCGTCGTGAGTGGCGTCAAGGTTGGATGGCCAGCGTGTCTTACTCGCTGCAGCGCTCGCGCTACCGCGAGAACGCGGACGACCCCGTCCAGCTCCGCGAGGTGCCGAACTCGCCCGAGCACATGGTCTCCTTCCGTGGCGCCATCCCGGTGGTCAACCGCCTGGCGACCATCGCCACGCGCCTCACCTTCGAGAGCGGTCGCTACGACCGTCACGAGGAGGAGCTCGACCCCGTGCCGCAATCCAAGACCTCGCCGTCCGTTGTCTGGGACGTCGTGCTGTCCGGCGACGTCGAGCGCGGCGGCCTGCACTACAACGTGGGCGTCTACAACATCGTCAACACCCAATACGACCTGCCGGTCAGCGCCAACTTCCCGGTCGACACCATTCGCCAGCGCGGCCGCACCTTCCTCGCGTCGGCCAACGTCGCGTTCTAGGTCCTGCCTCCCTCTGTGCCGCCGGAATCGCAAGGTCCCGGCGGCGCGACCCTCGCCCACTCCCGCACACGTTCGAACCGTCTCTGTCCGAGACATCTTGGTCGAGCCGGGCTCGCACCGCCCTCGTTCTACCGTCTCCCTGACGCCCCCGTCTCCCGTCTCCCTGACGCCCCCGTCTCCCGTCTCCCTGACGCCCCCGTCTTCCTATCCGACCTGCTCCAGGCGCTTGCGCGTGAGCCAATAAAAGCGGCTTACCAGGGTGATCGCGATGGTCACGAGGCCGGTGGTCAGACCCCACCAAAGTCCCCGCACACCCCACTCGAAGTGGAAGCCCAAGAGCAGCGCGATGGGCAGTCCGACCAGCCAGTGCGCGCACAGGTTCGCGACGAACGGAAAGCGCACGTCGCCCGCCCCGCGCAGGGCTCCCGAAGCGACGCCCTGCACACCGTCGAACAACTGGAATACGGCCGCGATCGAGAGCAGCGCAGCCCCCGCCTGGATGACGTCGGCGTCGGGGGTGAACAGGGCTACGAGCTGCGTGGGGAGCAGCGCAAAAATGGTGGCAGTCACCGCCATCATGGAGAGGCCCATGGCAAGACCCATGGTGCCGATCCGCCGCGGCGACTCTCCCGCGCCGATCGCATTGCCGACCCGGACAGCGGTCGCGGCGCCGATGCCGTAGGCGCCCATGAACGTGAAATTCACCAGGGCAAAGCCCACCTGATTGGCGCTCGCGGCCACCGAGCCCAGGCGACCTGCCAGGAGCGCGACAAAGGAGAAGATGCCAATCTCCGCCAGCAACTGAAATCCAATTGGCAGGCCGAGCCGCAGTACCGTCTTCTTGCTCATCGCCGCGTCGACCGTGGGGGGCCGGTATTTCCGCGCCGCATAAAGCACGATCGCCGCTAACACCACGCTGGCCGCGCTGGTCGCCAATCCGGCCCCGAGCGCCCCGAGCTGAGGCAAGCCGAGCGCGGGTAGACCCAGGTAGAGCAGCGCGTTGTCGCCGTGGATCAGCAGACCTCCCAAGATGGCATTGGCTAGGTTTGCCACGGCCGCCGCGATGAGCGCCGGCAGCGCTGAGCCGTGGGCGGCCAGAAACTCTCTCCCCGCGATGTAAGCCGAGAACGCGAACAGGCCGGGCGCGTGACCGATCAAGAAGTCCGTCACGATCGGCACCAGTTTGGGCTCGACCCCCAGGGGCTCGAGGGCGAGCACGGTCAGGAAGGTCAACAGCACGCTCGGGATGGTCACCAGCGCGCCGACCAGCAGCGTGGTGCGCAGCGCCGACCAAGCCCGGCCGAAATCGCCCGCGCCGACGGCCTGTGCAGCCAGGGGCTCGAGCGCGTAGCCAATGCCCATGCCGATGGAAGACGCGGCCAACACAATGGAGCGCCCGATGGCCGTACCTGCCAACGAGTCCACATCGAGTCGGCCAATGATCGCCGTGTCGACGAGGCCCATGGCCACCAGGCCGAGCTGGGCCAGCGAAATGGGCACCGCCAGCCGAAACAGCTTGTTGAGCTCGGACCGTGGCCGGGCGTCGACCGCGCTCATTCTAGGTAAGATTCACGACGACTTGGTCGAGGGCGACCTCGGTCTTGCCGCCTCCATACCGCAGTTCGAACGAAGGGCCGAGGCGCTCCCGCAGCTCCTGGACGATGGTGCTGCCGCAATAGCCCATGAGCGCCGAGCCATCCACGGGCTTTTCGGGGGCGGGGCGCCCAAGGGCCTTGTTCAGATCGCGCTCCGCGAGCGTCATGGCGTTCAGCGCGCGCCGCTCGACGCAAACGTAGGAGCTCAAAATATCGGTCAGCTCGTCGGCCAGCTCGGGTCCCACCAGACCAGCGACGCTGCCACGGAGCTGCTGCGCGACCGCCCGTTCTTGCGCCTGTTCGCTGTCGGGGAGGATGTCCCAGACAGCCTTACCCGTCTCCGTGCCCTCGGTGAGCCCGGCGTTTTGCAGGTAGG
>CAYLJT010000461.1:0-7060 GCA_964383995.1 uncultured Polyangiaceae bacterium | reverse complement strand
GCCATCCAAACCTACGGCGGCGTGGGCTACACGCGCGACTACCCGGTCGAGCAAGCCTGCCGTGACGCCAAGGTGTTCTCCATCTACGAAGGCACGAACCACATCCAGGCCATGGACCTCGTGGGTAGGAAGCTCGGTCAGGGCGGCGGCGCCAACACCCAGGCCTTCCTGGGCGACGTCGCGAAGTTCATCGCGGAGAACGAGAAAGACGCAACGCTGGGCGCCTCGGTCAAGAAGCTGGCGAAGGCCCACGAGGCGCTCGGCGGCAGCACCATGCGTCTCCTCGGTTGGTTCCAGGGAGGTCAGGTGACGCGCGTCCCGCTGGTCGCCAACGCGTATCTGGAAATGATGAGCGAGGTGGCCGTCGGCTGGCTTCTGTTGGACGGCGCGCGCGTAGCCCTAGAGGCCCTTGCCAAACTGCCGGAGGGCCCGGAATCAGCGGCCGAGAAGGCATTCTACGAAGGCAAGGTCGCGGCGGCGAAGTTCTACGCCGCGCAGGTCGTGTCCCTCGTCCCCGCCAAAGCCGAAGCCCTCGCCTCGGACGACACCTCGGCGATTGATATGGACATCGCAGCGTTCTAGGCTACCCTGCCCTTCCCCTCATGATCATCAAAGGACCCGCCCATGTCGCTCCGCCCAGGGTCGACCTACCTTGAGCCGACGCAAGAGGCGGGGCGGGCCCTTTTCATGAGAAACATCTCGGGCCCCGTCGTCATGCTGAACCTGCTCCGGTTCAGGCAAATCGCGGACTACTCCACCTGCCCCGAGCTGGCGCCGCCGTCGCCGATTTCGGGCGAGGCGGCCTACCAACGCTACATCGAGCACACGCTGCCGCACCTGCGCAGATCCGGGGGCGACGTCCTGTTCATGGGCAGCGGCGGGCCCTTTCTCATCGGCCCGCCCGACGAGCACTGGGACGCCGCGCTTTTGGTCCGGCAAAGCAGCGTGGCCGCCTTCGTCGCGTTCGCCTCCGACGCGGCGTATTTGGCGGGCATCGGCCACCGCGTGGCGGCGCTGGAAGACTCGCGTCTCTTACCCTTGGTCGAGGGTGCGCCGGCGTCTGCGCCTTAGTGTCTCAGACAAACCTGCCTCCGCGAGGTGAGCCGCGCGCGTCTCGCGAAGCGAGACCCGGCGTGTAACCCTGGCTAGATTTCCGGCGCGCGGCACGAGGCACCTGTGGTAACCTGTGGCCATGACCGTTGGCGCAAGTTCCAGCTTTTTCGGCTCCGCTCAGGCGTTGCGCGCGATGATCGCCGGACAAGAAGCTGCAGCACAGGCGGCGCGAGCGACCACACCCGTGCCCACTCCGGAACAGGCGTTCGAAGGGGCGCTCGACCTCTGGTCGCTCTGCCCAGAGCTTTTGACAGGCCCTCCCGATGCGGTTCGCACACGCGAGACGGAGCAGGCGCGCGCTGCCTGGGGAAGGCTCAAAGAGCGATTCGCAAGATGAGCACGAAGCGCACGAGGCCGAAACCCGGCCATCCCCTGGAGGAAGCGCTCCGAGCGCTGGTCGCCGGACTGAAGGCCTCGTCGCGCCCGAGCATGATCATTGGGGGCATCGCGGTGATCGCGCGCGGCGTGATGCGGTTGACACGCGACATCGACGCCACAGTCGCGGGAGATGGTACGGACCTCAATGCGCTTCTGGGGGTCCTCCGCAGGCACGGAATCGTCCCACGTGTCGAGGACGTCGTGCGCTTTGCCGAGCGGAGTCATGTCCTTCTACTCCGACACGCCTCCTCGGGGATCGACGTGGACCTGAGCGTAGCTTGGCTCCCGTTCGAGCTCGACGCTATTGCGGCGTCGGAGGTAATCTTGATTCATGGAGCGCGCGTGCGTGTGGCGCGAGCCGAAGACCTCGTCATCTATAAGATCGCCGCATGGCGACCACAGGACCAACAGGACGTGGAGCGGCTGGTCGCGTTGCACGGCGAGCGCATGGATCTGGAACGAGTGCACGCCTTCGCTCGTGATCTGGCCGTGATGTTGGACGATCCTCCACGTGTCGAAGAGGTCGAGAAAGTCCTTACGCGCGCAACGCTGACCATCCATCGTGACGTCGTGTCCCCGGCAGCGCCGCGCGCGGGCCAGACACGAAGAAAGACGAAGTAGCAGGGAAGGCGCAGCGTCTCGGACACGGGGACCGACGAAGGCGTCAGGCAGGTGGGTAGACGCGAGATCGGGCCGGGGTCAGGAGATCAGGTGACGGCAATGCCCCGCGCCGCGAGGGGTTGAACCACGTCGCGTACGATGTGCTTCTCGGCGACCCTCGTGTAGTGCGTAGGGGTAAGACCGCCGAGCTCCCCCGGACCGTCTTCGGCGCGGGCGGTAGGGTCGGGAAATCCAGCTCGGAATCGTGTCAAGACCTCGGCCGCGCTGCGCCCGAGCTGGGCGCGGTCGGCGTCGGTCAGGCGGTCCGCCGCCCAGTCGAGCAGGGCCCAACCGAAGGCGGCGTGAGTCGCTTCGTCTTTGGCAAGGACGCCGAACACAGCCTTGGTCAGCGGGACCTTCGCGGCCCTTTGCGTGGCGCGCAACAGGGGGGCCGCCACGGACTCTTCGACGCAGTAGGTGCGCACCACCAGATCGGTCGCTTCGAGCAGGGGCGACAACCTGGAATCGCCCCGGTAGATGACCTGCCTAGGATCGTGAAACAAGGGCGCCGCGCCTCCGAGCGCCATGGCTACCCGCGCGCAGAGCTCGGCGTGGGTGAGCTCGTCGAGCACGAAGCGCGAGGCCGACGCGACCAGATCGAGCGGCGCCCGCGCGAGGACGAGGGCGCGTACCGTCTCGGCGGCCGATGCGGCCGAGCGATGCTCCTGGAAAGACGCCATCGTCCACAATTTTCGAGCTGCGATGATGTTGGAGGGAGGGAAGATCCGAACGTCGAACGAATCCCAAGGCAGACGCTCGACGTCGGGACGGAGCTTGCGATAGCGTCGCTCGAACGAGCCCCCCAGAAGCGACAGCTCGAACAGCTCGGCGTCGCTCAACCGCCGCTCCCTCCGCCTCCGGTCAGCGCACCGCCGGAGCCGCCCTGACCCTCACCACCAGCGCCGTTGGCCCCGGCACCGCCGCCACCCACACTGCCAGTGGTGACGGAGTTGGAGAAGGTGTTGGTGCAGCAAGAAGTCGACGTGGTGACCATGCTGCTGGTGCCACCTTGGCCGCCATTTCCACCGAAACCGGCCGCGCTGCTGGTCTGGGTAGACGCGCCGCCAGTACCGCCTTCCACGTCTTCGCCACAGCCAAAGAAGAGGGCCGACGCGCCCGTGGCGACGACCAATAGGGGCCGCGAAAACCTCTTTGAAACGCGCCTTTTCATGGGGGACCGGCCTTCTTGAAGTTGGGGTGAAGTGAAGGGTAGGTTAACGCAAAGTCGGGCCCGCGTCATCGCCTTTTTGGCCCCTTTGGGCATCGTCGACTTACCTTGCTTAGACAAGCACGCTGTCCTTCCAGGGCGGGAGTCTGCGACCGAGCACGGAGTTAGGTGATCATCCCGGGACCTTGACTCCACCACGGTGTCCGAGCGCCCGTGCTGACAGGCTCTTGGGGACGTGGTATGGGACGGCGATGAGCTCGACTTCTGGTTCCGTGCTGTTGGCGCTCTTGCTGGCAGGCTGCGGCGGTGCGGCGGTGGCGCCTGAGGCCCCGCGGGCCGTGCAACAAGCCGATGTGGTGCTGCCCGCTCCTGCGCCACCGATGGCTGAAGCGCCCGTCGCTGACGCGAAGGAGGGCGATGCGGCTGAAGATGGCGTGGGGGAGGGTGATTCCGGCGACGATGCGCCTCCGGATGAGGTCGACGACCTTACCGATAGCCCGATGGTCATGGGTAGCGTGCTTGGCGGGGAGGTTCCGGAGTCCTACGGCGTCGGCGGGTTGGGTCTGTCGGGCGTCGGCCTCGGGGCGGGTGGAACCGGCTCCGGAACCATCGGGCTCGGCGGCATCGGTACGCTTGGGCATGGCTCCGGTACGGGAACCGGACAGGGGTTCGGCTCCGGTTCGGGGCGCCTCGGAGGCACGCACCGACCCCTGCCCCGGGTGTCCACCGCCGACCCTAGCATCGGGAGCGGCTACCCTCGGGAGATCATCCAGCGCATCGTGCGCTCCAACATCAACAGGTTTCGCTACTGCTACGAGAAGGGTTTACAGAAAGATCCTACCCTCGCCGGGCGCGTCACGTTGTCCTTCGTCATCGGCACGGACGGCTCGGTCACCAGCGTCAAGGCGACCTCCTCGCTCACCGACACCGAGGTCCAAACCTGCGTCGCGGCGGCCTTCAAGACGCTCTCCTTTCCCAAGCCCGACAGCGGCATCGTCCAGGTCACCTACCCTTTGCTATTCACCCCTGGCGCGACGCCGGGCTCGACGACGCCAGCCGCCTCAGCTACCCTGGCAGGCAAGGCCTTGGAGGACGCGCAGACCGCGGACCTCGAGAAGGCCCTGCAAGGCGCCGGTTGCACCGACGTCGGCACCAAAGCAGGCGCCACCACGGGCACCTGGGTGGTGAGCGCCAAGCGCGGGGGACGCGTATTCACCGTCACTCTGGTGTCCAAACAGGCCGCGCCCCTGAGCGACGCCGACCTTGCCAAGCTTCAGACGTCGAGCGCGGTGAAGGCAAGCGGTGGCGCTGTGCTGTCGGTCAGCAGCGACAGCATGGATGCCTCCACCTTGCTCCTCGCCGAGCTCTTGAGGTAGGCGGCGGGCGGTGAGCAAAACGACCTTCCCTCATTCGGCGCTGGCGCTCGCCGGGCTTGCGTGCGTGTGCCTGGCGTCGTGCTTCGAAGAGCCGCCTCCGCTGCCCAACGCGTATGGCTACGTGTTCCACGAGTCCACTGGAATACCTAGCCATGTGCTGGTGCATGGGAAGGAGGTGGCGGTCCGCTTCGCGCCCACGTCGGACCCCGTGGCGTTGACTGCGCTGATGGCCCTCGATTGGCCCGTCTTGTACCCGAACGCGGACGGGACGCACATCTTCGTGGAGGGCTTCTTGGATGGTAAGGTGCAGTCGACCGAAGCGGCCCCCGACCGGGCGACCCCCGAGCCCTTTCAGGAGCTTCGCCTCGTCAATTGGTACATTGTCACGCCCTTCGAGCGGCTCGACGGCAGCGACGCGGGGCCGAGCCCGGGCAGCAAGACATCGCGTTCGAAGCTCGAAGCCAAGGACTTTCGGATGCCGATCGGTGGCTCGGATCTGTCCAGGTATCAACGCAAGAAGGCGCCGTAGGGGCCTTGCGTCGCAATCCTAGCAGCTGACCTTCAAGGGCAGACCAAGAGCTCGACAGTGCCAGAGAGATCGCTCTCTGTGCCCTTTCTTACGCTCACCTTCACCATCCCTTTTTCGCCCGGCGTTTGCGGAGCTTTGAGCACTTCGACGCTACCCGACGACGCCCCACCGCCGAGCTCGTTGCCATCGGCGTCTACCGAATGAAGGCCCGCGTTGTAGGCGTGTACTTCGAGCGTCACCCCTGGCTCCCACGCGACGCGCGCCGAGAGAAACCGCGTGTCTGCGGGCAGCTTCTGCACGCTGATAGCCGAATTTGCCGCGGCATCGCCGAGGTTTTCGCAGCCCGCCTCGGTTTCGAAAATCCAGATGTTGAAGTCTCGCTTCGTGACATCGTGGGCGTCTCTACGAGCGAGGCCTGACTTCGACGCAAAGGGCTTGCCACCATGGGTCCCCGTGACGCTCGCGCGCGCTTCGGGGGCCGGTGCCGCGACAGGGGTGGACGCTGCGGGCGTGGCGTCGGTTGTGGTGGCAGGAGCGGGGGCGACCGGCGCCTCGTTCATCCCACCCGAACAGCCCGAAGCGAACAGCAAGAGGGCGACCAGCGTTTGCGAATAGGTAGACATGGCGAGCGAGGTAGCGAGTCTGCGGTCGCGGAGCAAGCCTTTGATTGAAGCTCGCCGGTATCAAGAAAGGACCCCTTGGCGGGAGATTGGAGTAAGCTGCTCCGCCATCGTGAATCACCCCCCTCGTCCTTCCCGATCGGGACCCTCGCGAACCAGCGCGCTCACGCTTCTTCTCGCGCTCGCCGGGGCCTGCTCGGCAAGCCCACCACCTACGCCCGGGCCTACCGCCAGTACGACGAGCGTGGCGCCGACCACGAGCGTGTCCGTGGTGGCAGCGCCGCCTCCGTCCAGCGTACCGGAGCCGGAGCCAACCTTGCCACCGCCGAGCGCGCCCCTTGCGCCGCCCGCTCCCGTGCTCGAATCGCGCTTTCTGCCCCACGTGACCACTTGCAACACGGACGCCGACTGCGCGGTCACCGAAGCCGGCCTCGACGAGCGCTTGTTTTGCTGCGACGCCTGCGAAGCCTTGCCGGGCAACAAGGCCTGGGTCGCGCGCGCCGATGCCGCCTGCCGCGCCTACCAACGGGGCAGCTCGCTCCACACCTGTCCACCACGCGACTGCGGCCCGCCAGGGCCCGCCTTCTGCGACGCGGGTCAGTGCGCGTTCACCGGTTGTTTCGCGGGCGCAACGCTGAGCCGCGCGCCCTCGGAAGAGGGAGATCCCGTCACCCGCTGCGTGCTGCCCGATGGCAAGCTGCATGGTCGGGCGACGTTCTTCTACCCACGGACCCAAACCAAAGAAATGGAAGGAAGCTATTCGCACAACGAGCCCTGCGGCACCTGGACCTATTGGGACACCAAAGGGAAGGTGCGCGTCGAAGAGAAGAAGGCCTGTCTCCCGTAGCTCCGCGCGCAACCCTCGACGACGTGACGCTCCGTCGAAGTGACGTGCGGGGCCGGGAGGCTAGACACGGGGAGGCGTGGGGGTTAGTCTCCCATCGTCTATGGCTCGATCGTCCTACTTCATCGCCGCTTCCGCCCTCCTCACCGCGTTGTCTGCCTGGGGCTGCGGTAGCGACTCGGACACGACGTCGGCGGGCACAACCTCCGGTATGGGCGGCGGGAGCTCGACCTCGACCGACGCGGCGGTCAGCTCCTCCACGGGGGTCACCCCGGGGTTGATCGCGACGCCTGGCGTTTCCATCCAAGAAATTGCGATCTACCAGGCGGTCAAGCGCCCTTTGATGGCGAACAGCGCGCCCGCGACAAGCAC
>CAYLJT010000460.1:0-7074 GCA_964383995.1 uncultured Polyangiaceae bacterium | reverse complement strand
AAGCAGGCTATGCCCGCCGAGATCGAAGAAGCTTTCGTCGCGCGGGACGTGGGTCAGGCCGAGGACGGTTTGGAAGGCCTGCATGACCGAACGCTCGGTCTCATCGTTCGCCCGGCTAGGGGTGGTGGAGATGGATGGGGTGGGGTGAGGGAGGGCCGCGCGATCGATCTTCCCTGCGGTGGTCAGCGGGAAGGTCGGGAGCACGACGACCGCGCTGGGCACGAAATGGGAGGGCAGCTCGGCGGTGACGTGGCGGCGGAGCGTCTGCGGATCCGCCGTTTCGCCGGGCCTAGGCGTGACATAGGCCACGAGCCGCGCGTCACCGGGCACGTCCTCGCGGCGAACCACCACCGCGTCGCTCACCGTCGGGTGCGCTCGCAGGCAAGCCTCGATCTCCCCTGGCTCGATGCGAAAACCGCGGACCTTGAGCTGGTGATCGTACCGTCCAAGGAAGGTCAGCTCCCCCGCGGGCGTGCGGAGCCCCCGATCGCCTGTGCGGTAGACGCGGCCCCAGGGCGAGTCCACGAAGCGACTGCGGGTGCGGTCCGGGTCGTCCAGGTAGCCCTCGGAGAGGCCAGCCCCGCCGATCACGATTTCGCCGGGAGCCCCCGGAGGAGCGAGGTCACCGCCGGGCTCGACGACGTGGATGAAGGTGCCCGCGATGGCCTGACCCAAGGGCACGACTCCCGATGTCGCGTTCACGCGCTGGACGGAGGACCAAATGGTGGTCTCCGTCGGGCCGTACAAATTCCAGACTTCATGGCAGCGCTCGATGAGCGAGCGCGCGAGCTCCGGCGACAGCGCCTCGCCACCACACCAGGCGCGCAATGCCTTCCGCCGAAGCCCGACGCGGCAGAGGCCTGTCCAGGTGGCGGGCGTCGCCTGCAGCACCGTCGCCTCGACCTGCTCCACGAGGCGCGCCAGGGCGGCGGCGTCCCCCGTCGTCGATGAGGGGGCGACCACCAAGGTCGCGCCGACCGTCCAGGGTAAGAACAGCTCCAAGGCGGCGATGTCGAAGGTCGGGTTGGACACGGCCAGGAAGGTGTCTGTAGCGTGCAGGCCGGGCCGCGTGCGCATCGCTGCCAGCAGGGAGGCCAGCGCGCCGTGGGACACCTGGACGCCCTTGGGCGCGCCGGTGGAGCCCGAGGTGAAGATGACGTAGGCAAGGTCTGTCTCGGTCAGCTCAGGTAGGGGCTCTTCGGAGACCGGGGCTTCAGCGGTCTCGAGCGTATGCCAAGGGAGGGCGCGACAGCCGTCCGGCAGGGTCAAGGGGAGAGGCGCGTCGTCCACGATCAAGAGGGTCGGACGGGCGGCAGCCAGGACGCGCTCGATGCGGTGCGCCGGGTGGGTAGGCTCGATGGGGAGGTAGGCCGCTCCGGCGACGAGGACGGCGAGCAGGGCCAGAGGGAGGTGGTCCGAGCGCGCGAGCGCGATGGCGACCGTGGCCCCGCGGCCCGCGCCGAGCTGGCGGAGGCGCCGCGCGAGGTGGGCTACCCGGCTCTCAAGGGCAGAGTAGGTCAGGGAGCGATCGTCAAAGCGCAAGGCGGTGCGCGGCCCGTGGAGACGCGTTGTCTCGGACAAAAGCGCGGGCAAGAGGCGCGGACGGGCAGGGGGCGTGGGGCCTGTGCCCAAGGCGATCAGGCGTCGGTGCTCGTCGGCGCTCAGGAGCGCCAAGCGGCCGATGGGCGCATCGGGGCTGGCGAGCGCGGACGCCATCAAGGTCTGGAGGTGCCCCAGCCAGCGCACCATGGTGTCCTGATCGAACAGGTCCCGTGCGTAGCGCAGCGTCATGTTGCGCGCGCCGTTGCGGCGGGTGATGGTCAGCGCGAGATCGGTCTCCAGTGCCTCGGTGTCAAAGGGGAGCTCGGTGACCTGGGCGGCGTCCAGGGTCAGTGGCGCGTGGGGGGTGCTCAAGGTCAGGAGCACCTGAAATATCGGCGCGTGGGCCCGGCTTCGCTGGGGAGAGAGGGCCTGCACCAGACGGTCGAAGGGCACCTCGACGTGGGTCGTGGCGAGGGCGATGGCTTGGGAAGCCGCCGAAACCACCTGGGAGAAGGGCACGGCTCGACCGACCTGGCCAAGGAGGGGCAAGGTGTTGACGAAGAGGCCGACGAGGGGCTCGAGCTCACCTCGCGTGCGCCCCGCGAAGGGCGCCCCGACGACCACCGCATCCTGCCCTGAGAGCCGCGCGAGGAGCACTTGGATCATCGCGAGCAAGACGGAGAAGGGCGTCGCTTTCGAGCGAATTCCGAGCGTTGTCAGGGCTTGCCAGGTGTCTTCGGAAAGGGGCAGCTCCGCGTGACCGCTCCGCCAGCCGAGCACCGGCGGACGAGGTCGATCGGTGGGGAGCTCCAGACGCTCCGGGGCCCCTTTCAAGGCCGCCGTGAGCGCCGCGGTGCCTGGCTCGAAGGCTCCCCGCGCGAAGGACGCGCGCTGCCACGCCGCGTAGTCGGCGTAGCGCAGGTGGACGTTCGGTGGAGGCGCGCTCCGACCTGCCCGATGATGGCTGTACAGCTCGCCGAGATCGCGCAGCAAGATGCCGAGGGACCAACCGTCCGCCGCGATGTGATGGACGACCAAGGAAAGCAGGTGCCGCTCGCGCCCAAGGCGGATGAGGCCCGCGCGGATGGGGAGGCTTCCCTCCAGGTCGAAGGGCGCCACGGTAAGCTCTTGCGCCAGCGCGCGGGCGTGAGGCTCCCGGGAAGCGGCGGGGTCGTCGGTCAGGTCGTGGATGACGAGGGGGCAGGTTGGGTTTGTCTCGGACACCACCTGGGGTCTCCCGCCCTGGGAGACGTAGCGTGTCGCCAGCCGCTCGTGCCTTCTCACGAGGTCGTCGAGGGCCCGTGCGAGGCTGTCCTGGTGCAGGGGCCCTTCCACCAGAAAATGGCCGCCGACGCGGTGAACCGGGCTCTCAGGATCGAGCCTCTCCAAAAACCAGACGCGCTCTTCGGCGAAGGACAAGGGTCCAGGTGCGCCGCCGGGTAAGGTGGCGATGGGGACCGGATGGGAAGACTTCGTCTGCCGTTCGAGGAGGAGGGCGCGGAGCCGCTCCTGCTCGGCGGGGCTGAGGCCGAGCAACTTGTCCCGAGGGGAGGTCATGGAGCTTCGGATCCGGGGTCGCGGGCTTCGTCGAGGGCGGCCTGAAAGAGGGCCGGCCAGGCGTCGAGGAGGTCGCCGAACGGCCCGAAGAGGGAGGCCAGATGGGCGAGCCCTTGGGAGGGCGCCGCGAGGTGGGCGAGGTCCAACGGGATGCCGTACTCCGGGCTCCTCCGGGCGGCTCGCAGGCGGTCCGCGTAGGCCTCCACATCGCGCACCCAGACGTCGGGGGTGGGGCCATAGCCCGCGGCCTGCTCGCCCAAGAACCGCAGCAGACGGTCGCTCGATGCGTCGAGCGCGGTCGTCAACATGTCGCGCAGGCGCGCACCCGAGGCAAGGTCACGGAAGCTCCGGGCCAGGGTGCCGATGCGCGCGCTGGGCCCGCCGTCGCGGAAGCTCGTGTGCCGAAGCACCTCGGCAAGGACGCGGGAGGTGTCGATGCCCGCCGCGGTGCGGGTCATCTCGCCCGGCCAGAAATGGCGTGGCGGGTGAGGTGCGTGAAAGAGGGTGGCTGGAATGTGCGCGATGGCCAGGCCGCTGTCGATGGCGAAGGCGGAGCCGACGAAGATGACGTCGGTCCCCCGCGCACTTGGGAAGACCGGGGGTAGCATGGAGGTAAGATCGAGGGCGAGGAAGGTCGTCATGCCAAAGGAGGCGTCGGTGAGGGTCAGTCGTGGGACGACCCTGCGGATCATCCGGCTGCGGGTCTTGACGGCGTACAGATCCAAGTCCTCCACGAGCGCTCCGCGAGCGTCGTCGCGCAGGGTCAAATAGCCCATGGGCGCGTACCAGAGGCCGAACGGCGCACCCCAACCGCAGTCGCCGAGCAACCCGGGTGCGACGATGCGGGCGCGGGCGTCGGGGCGGTCGACGAGGGACAGGGCGCCTTGAGCTGCCAACTCGCGGACGGTTCTGCCGAGGGGAGCGGACAGCTCGCCGAGGAGGTCCCATTCGAGGGAGGTGGGAAGATCGGGGCTGGTCGGGAGCGCTTCGATCGTCGCCGGATCGAGGCCCGGGTAGCTCCTCACAGAGGGCATGGCGGATGCCCGCTGGCCGAGCGCCAGCGTGTCGTCGTCGACGGACAGCGCGCGCCTGCCCGCGGCGGCGAGGAGCAGCGCGTTGCGATTGGCACCCACCAGCATCGACCCCGCGGGGGGCGGATCGAGGGCGAGCTCGATGAGTGGAAGCGGGACTCCTGCGCGCCGGGCGAGGCGCCGACCCAGGTTCAGTTTGGCGGCGCGTCCGAGGTGGCGCACTGGGACGCCCGAAGTTTGGGAGAGGGAGGTTAGCCAGGCCCGATTGGCGCTTTCCGCGGCCGGGCCGGAGTCGTCGAGAACCAGGATCTCCACGCGCTGCCCCGAGCCTTGCGTTGCGAGGAGGTACGATGTGATGGCCCTTCGGAGGAGCTCGGGGCGGTCTTTTGTGACATATGCGATCGTGTCGATGGAAGGTTGGGCGCTGGTCTCGCCGTGCAGCTCGCGCAGGCGCTCGGCGACCTCGTCGTGCGAGAGCGCGCCGACGAGCTCCACGAGAGAGCGGTCGGCCTCGCTGCCGGCGCGGATGGCTTCCAGGCGCGTGGCCAGGTGGGCGATGGTCGGGCCGTCGAACAAGGCAGTGGGCGCGAGGGGGAGGCCGAGCGTGTCTCGGACACGGGAGGTGACGCGAACCGCCGCTAGGGAGTCTCCGCCGAGGGCGAAGAAGCCGGCGTTGGTGCTGATGGGGGTCACGCCGAGGACGTCTTCCCAGATGCGTGCGAGGGCGCGTTCGTCGTCCGTGGCGGGTGCCACGTAGGGGGCGTCCGAGACCGAGGGCGCCTTGCTCTCGAGCACCGCGCGAGCGACCCGGGTTGGCGTGTTGAGCGTCTCGGCGATGAACGCTAGCGCCACGGCGCTGGTGTTGGGGTGGGATGGGGGCGCTGCCGCGGTTGCCTTGGCGGCCGGCGCCGCCGCACCCGACGCACCCGGGTTGAAGTTGAGGTTCATCAGGTCGCGCGCTGCGAGCGCGACCGAGCCGTCGGACCCAGGTTGCGGTTGGGCGGCGGCGGACCCAGGTGGTTGGACGGACCCAGGTTGCGGTTGGGCGACGAGCAGCGGGCCGAGAAGATCACGGAAGGGCGCGTTGCGAGGTGTCTCGGTCACCATGGCGAGCACCTGGGTGTAGCTCCGTCGATGGGCTTCTTCGCCCAGACGCCGCAGCATCATGTGCTCGACGCCCCGTCCGAGGGCTCGGCAGGACAGGACCATGGCCTGAAGTCGAAGGCACGCTCCGTCATCGTGGCCCAAGATCGCACCACAAAGGCCGAGATCCCCAAAGCGGTCGGATACGTGCACTACCCAATTAATGCAGCTCGCGTCACTCAGGCGGGCAGCGAGGTCGGCGGGCCGGAGCACGAGCCCGGTCGCGTTCATTTGCGTCACGCGTTGTGTAAGTTGAGCGATTCGAGCGACGTCTTCAGTCCCGGGCGGGCGAATGACCACCGTAAGCCCCAGCGTCGCGTGGAAGGCGCTTAGGTCTGGTGTCGAGCTTGCCGCGGCTCGGTAGTTGAAGATCGCCGTTTGCATGTCGGCACGTCGTCGATCTTCCCCGGTGGTAGGTCGCACGTCGAGGGGCCAGAGATTCGCGAGAACCAGCGACGCTTCCGCATCCTCGGCGGGCCAGCGCACCGAGGTTACCTCTGGTAAGGCCGCTCGGAGCGCGGCGATTTCGAGGGGATTGTCGTCGAGCATGACAACGCGGTCGAGGCCGAACCCAAGGGTGTTGGCCGCCTCTCGCAGGGCGTCGGCCTTGGTTCCCCAGCCGGCCTCGACGACCGCGAAATCCCGAAATTGAAGGGGGCTCTCAGGGTGTGCGGACAGCGCTTCCATGACATCGCGCTCGTCGTTCTTGGTGACCAACGCTAGCAAGACGCCGCGGGCGCGCGCAGCCAGGAGCGCTTGACCGAGCGCGAGGCGAGGTCCATCGAAGGTGATCCCCTGGACGCCGTCCTCCGCGATGATGCCGCCCCAGAGGGTGTGGTCGCCGTCCACTGCAAGGAGCTTTGGGGGAGGCACCTTGATCGCGTACAGGGCCCGCGCGACAGACCCACCCAGGTTGGCAAAGAAGAGTGGTGAATACGGAATCTGGGCGAGGGCATCCGAGCTTGGGTCGAAGGCGTCCGGGGGAGCGGTAGTCGCGTCGATCGTCACCAGACGTGGGTCTCCACGCAGGGTGCGCAGGAGCCATCGTTCGGCCGCGGTTTCGGTGGGAATGCGCTCGGCGCGCGAAGTCAAGAGGACTACCAGCGCGCCTTGAGAGGCGGCGTCGACGAGGGCGACCGCGAGCTCCTCAGCGACCGTTTGCCACGACCGCGCCGAGCCGTGCTGTGGAACGAGGTCGGCAAGCCGCACGGCGACGACGCGCTCAGGGGAAGAACGAAGTGTCCCTTCGGCATCCAGAAGCAGACCTACCAGGTTGCCAGCCCGCACGGGCTCCGCTGGACTATCGCCGAAGATGCTGCGATACACGCTGAGCACGGCGCACAGGGGCTCGGGGGAGAAGGTCGCGGCAACAGCCAAGCCGTGTGGTCGAGTCACGCGTTGTTGCCCATGGGGCGAAGCATCGCCTCAAGATTAGCTGGTTTTGGTCTGCTGACTAGCGGCGCCGCCCACCTCGCTCGAAATAGGCAGATGTCAAGACGAGGAAGAAAGGGTAATGTCTGTGCCCTCGCAAACGACTGCGGGCGCAACGAAGCACGTGTCGACTGACACCGTCGGTCTTCGCGGCGGCCACGGACCGCGTCGCGAAAAAAGTCGAGGCGTTTGCGGCGACTCGCGGGGTCCTGGTGAGTCACGACTCACGACGTGGGCTTCCCGAGGACCATCGCCGGTCGAGTTCGGACATTCCGAAGTCGTGCGCGCAACGGGGTTGTTGCCTTACGTCAGCGTGCGACCGTCGTGGGCGCCACACTTGCGCGGTGAAACACGTTCATCCACCATGTTC
>CAYLJT010000459.1:0-7076 GCA_964383995.1 uncultured Polyangiaceae bacterium | reverse complement strand
CTCGAGGGCGGCGAGGGCGTCGGCGGCGCCGCCCTCGCCGCCGAGCGAGAGCTCCAAGCCAAAGCGTTCAAGCGCCAGGGCAACCGGATCGGCCCCCGCCTCTGCGGCGACCTCGAGGGCTCGGAGGCGGCCATCGCGGCGGTCCGGGTCCACGCCGCGCAGGGCCCACGCGAGCATGGTCGCGGCGGCCTTCGGGGCGCCTCCCTGGGCCGCTTCCATGGCGCGGATGGCATCGGGCCGCTGGCCCGAGCGAAACAGCAGCAGGGCGGCTTCGAGGTGCAGCGCGGCGCCCAGCTCGACGTCATCGGTGGCCGCCGCGCAGGCCGAAAGCGTGGCCGCGGCGCCCGCGACGTCGCCCACACGGCGGTCCAGCTCCGCAAGGAGCATCGCCGTGGCCTCGTCGCCCGCGGCTTCCTCGTGCAGCGCGCGAAGCTTCTTGCGCGCCTCCGCGAGGTCGCCGCCGCGCGCGAAACGCAGCGCCGCCGCGAGCCCTAGCGCCCGCGCGACTTCGCTGTCGGTCTCGACTTCGGCGAGCGAAAGCAGCGCTTCGGCCGTCGGGCGGGTAGCGCCCGTGCCCCCACGGAGCCCCAGCGCGTACGCGCGGAGCACGCGGCCGAGCCAGGCGCTCTCGGGGTTTTCTGCGAGGGCGGCTAGCGCTTCGCTGCCACCATGCTCGTCGCCCCGCAGAAGCCGGGTGCGGGCCAGCTCGAACCAAAGGCTCGCGACTTCGTCGTCCTCCGCGCCCGCCGCCAGCAAGGCGACGGTCGCTTCTTCGTAAAGCGCCGTGTCCCCCGCGATCGCGGCGAGCGATCGCGTGACGCGCTGGATGTCGGCGGGCGTCGCGAAGAGCCCCGCGGCCTTCGCCAACGCGGCCCGAGCCCGGCCCAAATCGGAGCAGCCGGTCGCCCACAAAAACGCGGCGAGCAGCAGCCCGCGGCCCCGCGCCTCGCCGTTTGCCGCGGCGAGCGCCGACTTTTCGATGGTCTCGGCGAGGGCGCTTGGGTCAGCGCCGTCGGCGAGCAAATCGACCTCCAGCGCGCGGCCCAGAAGGCTCGCGGGGTCGGCTTGCAACGCCCGCTCGACGGCGTGCCGTGCGCCGGGCCCGTCGTTGGCCGAGGCGGCCGTGTCGGCGACGCGCAACCAAAGCGCCGCGCCCCCCCGGGTCGGCGGGCTGGTCTCGGCGAGCTGGCGCGAAAGCTCCGCGGCGCGCGCCGTTTCACCGGCCGCGTCGAGCGCGGCGAGGTGGGCCCGCGACACGACCATCGAGCCCGTCAGGCGGCGCGCGGCCCGCTCGACCAGCGCAAGACCGTCTTGCGTCTCGCCCTGGCGGAAGCGCACGTGGGCTGCGCGCAACCAGGCATCGGCGGCGTGCGCGGGGGTGCGCGACGCGCGGGGCACCCCCGTGGCGTCGCCCATCGCCGCGTCTTCGATGGCGTCGGCGATGAGCTCGCCGGCGCCCTCCAGCGCCCGCGCGAGGTCGGCGGGGCTGTCGTGACGCGCCGCAAGGACCGCGAGGGTGCTGCGTGAGAGGTATCGCCCCGGTCCGTCCAGGGCCGAAGCCGCGTCGAGCAGCTCGTAGGCGCGATTCGCGTCGCCCGCCTCCGCAACAAGCTCCGCTAGCTCCACGTAAAGCAGGGCCTTCCAGGTTGGATCGAGGGCCAGCTCGGCGCGCGCTTCGAGGGCTCGCAGGCGCGCTTCGTTGTCGCCGGTCTTCGCGGCGATGACCTCGAGCTCGAGCCAAAGCAAAGGGTCTTCGGGGCTCTCGGAGATGGCCTCTTCCAGGCACTCGCGGGCGGCCACGGCGTCGCCCTCGAAGTCTTGCAGCAGCGCCGCACGGCTGGCGAGGGCGCGGGCGCGCTCGTCCGACGTGGACGCCGCGCGGCTCAGCGCTTCCAGCAATTTTCCGAGGTTTTTGACGGATTTTCGCCGCGTCAAAATGCGAACGAGCGCTTCGAGGGGCTCTCGGAATTGGGGATCGAGGTTGAACGCAGCGAGAAAATCCCGGGCCGCTGCGGGCTCCTCGCCGACGCTCTCTTCGAGCACCGCGCACTCGTGGAGCAGCAACGCTTGGGTGCTCCGATCGGGCTGCGCCGCCTGCTCGGCCCGAAATCGATCGATGAGCGCGCGAGCGCTCTCCGTGTGTGTAGCGGGTCCCTCTGCCGTCATGTGCCGCGCAGAGTAACGAAACGACGCGCGTTAGGTCTAGGTAAAGAAGCGTTCGCGCGGGGTCGCCTCAAATCCGGTCGTGGGCCCCCGCGCGCGCTCTCCCCCCGAGTCGATCAGCCCATCAGCTCGTTGAGCTTCTGATTGATCTTCCCCTCCACGGTGCCTTTTACCGCGCGCAGCAAGAAGGGCAGGTCCACCTCTACGCGGACCGCCGATCCATCGACCGAGACGATCCCCGTCGCGCCCTTCGCGGCGCCCGACGGCGCATCGAACTTGATCTTGTTTCCTTCCCAGCTCCAGCGAATGCCAAGCTGCGCTTCCATGCTCTTCGCGAGGGTCTCGGCCCTCTTCTTCGCTTCATCGACGCCGAGGTTGTGGGAGCGCTTGATATCAATCGTCGCCATGGGGTCTCCGTTTGTTCGCGCGGCCGGCCGCGCTTTCAGTCGATTCGTTTGAACACGAGGTAGCCGCGGGGGGTGTCGACGGGCTCGCTCACCCCATCTTTGGGCAGGTTGAAAAGGACATATTCGGGCGCCGGTTCGAGCACGCCGCGGGGCATGCGACCGGCATTGCTGATCGAGCCCTTGTCCCCCTTGGCCACGGCCGCCGAAAAGTCGACCTTGGCCTCTTCGGCGAGGGTCTTGGCGAGGGCGAGGGCTTCGTCGCGCGTTCGAGCCTTGGGGGGAGCTCCTTGCGCACCGCGGTACGTGACGAGCACTGCTCCGAAGGCCACCTGTTTGGGCGCCTCTGCGGCCAGGCTGGGGGCCACCTCACCGTTCGGAAGCAGGGCCCCTGCGTCGGATGTGCCGGGCCCTTCGAAGGGACTCCCGGGGTCGACAGGGACCTCGGCGTCGGCCACCTCGGGCTCCGGCGACCCGTCTGCCGTTTCCGCGCTGCCCGCGTCGGTAACCGCCGCGGTGCCCGCGTCTGCGGCAGGAATGGGGGCGGACCGAGGCCCACCTTCGACGGCGAGCACAGCCACGGAAACCACGACGAGCGCGGCGAGAAGGAGCGCGGTCCACCTTTGCATCGGCGGTCCGCGCGTTACCACACTTTCGTCCTGTTCCCCAACCCTGGTAGAAGGAAGCTCCCCGGCGCGCGGCGCAGGGACAAAACGATATGGTTAAGATTGAGTGCGACGGGTGCGGAGCCTCCTATCAGGTCGATGAGCGGAGGATCCCCGCCACAGGCCTGCGCATGCGCTGCCCGAAGTGCAGCAAGTCGCTGCTGGTATCCCATGACGGCCTGGTGGCTGCGCCAACGCCCGCCGAAGAGCCCCCCCGGCGTCCTTCGGGCGCATCGAGCGAGCTTCCGGCCGTATTTCGCAGTAGCACGAGCGCGGCGCGGCCCTTCGGGGCCATCGACGTAGGCGCTCCGCCGGCCGTTGGCGCCAATCGCCACCTGTCTGCGCACGACCTCCCGGTGGTTCAGGGCGCGCCCGGCGCCGCCGCCGTTCCCCCCGTTCGTCCCCGGCAAAAGACGATGATGGGCCCGGGCGCCTTCGGTCGCATCGAGCTCCCGCCGGCGGTGGCCGCGTCGGCTCCTGCCGAGCCCCGCGCCGCGAGCGGCGGTCCCCGCTTCGACGACGTCGACCTACCGACGTCTGCCGCCGCCTCTCCGCCTCCGGACGCCGCGCAGGGGGGTGGTCGCTCGCCGACCCGAGGGTTTGGAGACATCGATTTGCCCGTCTTCGGCGGCCCGCCCATCGCGGCAGGCTCCCGCGGGGGGGCGTTCGACGCGGCGGACCTGCCCGCCCCGACCCGCGGTGCCTTCGGCTCCGTCGATCTCCCCGCGCCCGCAGGCGCCAGCGACTTGCCTTCGGTCTCGCGAGGAATGGACCTTCCGAGCGCGGCCCGCGCGGCGGACCTCCCGTTGCCGTTGCGGGGCGCCGACCTGCCGTCCGTCTCGCGCGGCACCGATCTGCCTTCGCCCTCCCGGGGGACCGATCTGCCCTCGCCTTCGCGGGGCACCGACCTGCCGTCGCCCTCGCGCGGGAACGACCTTCCCACCGCATTCCGCGGCACCGAACTGCCTTCCATCTCGCGCGGCACCGATCTGCCCAGCGTGGGCGGCGGCGCGGGCCTGCCGATGTCCGCCGAGGCCCTGGGGCTCCCCATCGTCGGCGGCACGGGCTTGCCCAGTCCGTTCGGAGGAGGCTTGCCGAGCCCCCAGGGCGCGGGTCTACCCACCCCGCAAACGGCCGGCTTGCCGAGCCCCCACAGCTCCGGGGGCATCTGGCCGGCCGGGCCGCCGAGCGCCGACCGCTACGGCGAAGAGATTTCGCTCTCCATGCGCCAGCCCGAGCCGGAGGCCGAAGAAGACGACCTCGAGGGCCCGGAGGTCGGTGAGGAGCTCTCCCTCGGTCTTTCCCCCGAAAAAACGCGCAGCGCTCTGTCGTCGATGGTCACGGCCGTCGCTCCCGCGCCGCCAGCCGCCCCGAAAGACGGCGCGATCGCTCATGGCAGCGGCCTCGACGCCATGCCGACCCACGAGGAGGTTGGCGGTGAAAGCCCGCGCTCCATCACCGTGGAGCCGGTGGGCGGCGAAATGGACCTGGAGCCTGCCGTGGGGGAGGGCGCGCCACCAGCGGCCGTGCCCCAAGAGGCACCTCCGGTAGCTCGCCCCAAAAAGAAGGGCCGCCGCGGGCGGTTCGTCGTTGCGATCCTGGTCCTGCTGGCGATCGGCGGCGGCTCCTTGGCGCTTGTCCCGGACATCGGACCCTTCGGGGCCAATTTCATCGCCGATAAGCTCAACGAAGGCGACCAGCTCAAGGCCCTCGCGGACCTCCGCGCCTCGACCCAAGCGGCCCTCGCCGAAGACACGGCAGCCGCGGCCGATCGCGCGCTCTCCGCCTCCCAAGCGGCCCACGAGTCCGCCCCGCGCTTCCGACCCATCACCGCCTACGGCGCCTACGCCGTCTATGCGCGCGACCTGCGCTTCGGTCGGCGTGGCGAAGACGAGACCTACGCCAAGCAGCTCCTCGAGCTGATCGGCCCCGATGCCGCCAACGAAGACATGGTCCTGCTCGCGCAAGCCGCCGACGACGCCGCGGGCGGTCAGCTCGCGCGGGCGCGCCAAACGGTCGCGTCGCTTCAACAAAAGCTCCCCACCGACGTCGACGTCGCCGTGCTCGCGGGGGAGATCGATCTGCTCGCCAAGGCCTACGACAAGGCCCCCGCGACCTGGAAAAAGGCCGTCGACGTGGCCCGCAGCGCACGCACGCTGTACGGCGCGGCGCGGGCCGCCTACGCCGCCAACGACCTCCAAGCCGCTTCCACGTTCGCCAGCGAAGCCATCGCGGCGTCGCCCAAGCACGCCGCCGCGCGCACGCTCCTCGCCACCGTCCTCTCGCGCGATCCCGCCCACGAACAAGACGCGGTCAAGCTCCTCACCGAGGTCACCGAGGACCCTGAAATTCGCAAGCTCACGTCGAACCCCGAGCTCGTCGAGGCGTTCACGCTCCTCGGCCGCATCCATCTCTCGCGCTCGCGCATGTCCGCGGCGGAAACGGCCTTCGCCGCGGCCTTGAAGCTCGAGCCCCAGGCGGTCCAAGCGCTGATCGGCAACGGCGAGCTCTTCTACCGGTCGGGTCGTTTTTCCGAGGCCCTCTCGCGCTTCGAGGCGGCCAACCGCGCCGACGCCGACAGCGTCCTCGCCAAGGTCGGCGCCGCCAAAACGTGGCTCGCGCTGGAGCGCATGAAAGAGGCGAAGGACCTGCTCAAGAAGCTGCGCGAAGCCCAGCCGAAGGAGCCCATCGTGGCCTATTGGCTCGGTCGCACCGAGGACGCGCTCGGCAACCGCAAAGACAGCGAAGCCGCCTACCTCGACGCCATTTCCATCGGCGGAACGCAGCCCGAGGTCGTCGATGCGTACGTCTCGCTCTCCCAGTTGCTCTCGGGTCTCGGACGCGCCGACGAGGCCTCCGCGAAGCTCGCCGAAGCCACGCAGAAGTTCCCCAAGTCGCCCGCTCTGAACCGCGCAAAGGGCGAGGTGCTCCTGGCCAGCGGGCACTACGAAGAGGCCCGCAACGAGTTCAAGACCGCCCTCGAAATCGAAGAAGATCTCGGCACAAGGTTCAAGCTCGCGGTCTCTCAACGGCGGATGCGAAGCTTCGACGACGCGACGAAAAACTTCGACGCCGTGGCCGCGATCGACCCCGAGTATCCCGGCCTCGCCCTCGAACGCGGGCTCCTCTTCGAAGAGACGGGCCAAACCGACAAGGCCCTCGAAATGTACAACGCGGCCCTGCAAAAGGCGCCGAACGACGTCGACATGATGTTGCGCGTCGGGGCCACGCAGGTCATGGCGGGGCACGCTGAAAAGGCCGAGCCGATCCTCAAGAAGGTCGTCAACGAGCGTCCGAAATCCGCCGAGGCGAACCACTTCTACGGTCGCGCGCTGCTCGTGATGGGCGTCAACCTCTCCGAGGCCATGCGCTATTTGGAGCAGGCCACGCTGATCGATCCCAACCGCGCCGAATATTTTCTCTACGTCGGTTGGGGCGCGAACGAATCGGGGCAGCCTGCCAAGGCCACGTCCGCCCTCGAACGAGCCCTCGAGCTCGATCGCAACCTGGGTGACGCCTATTGGCAGCGCGGCGTTCTGCTTCAAAAACAAGGCGCCACGCTCGATGCCCTCAACGACCTCCGCGTCGCGCTGCAAAAGCGTCCGAGCCGCTTCGAAGCCTACGCGACCATGGCCCTTTGCTACCAAGATCAATCCAAGTGGGCCGACGCCGAGGCCGCGTGGCGCAAGGCCATCGCGGCCGACGGCTCGGTCGCCGAATGGCACTATCGGCTCGGGAAAATTCTCTCGCGCAACGCGGGCAGCGCGATGGCCGAGCTGGAGCGCGCCGTCACCCTCGCGACCAACAGCACGAGGGCGCGCCCGGCGTGGCTCTTCGACGCGCA
>CAYLJT010000458.1:0-7085 GCA_964383995.1 uncultured Polyangiaceae bacterium | reverse complement strand
GCTGCGCGCGTCGGCCACCTGCAAGAAGGCCCCGCGCACATCGACGTCGCGGAGTAGTGGACGATATCCCAACTCGTTCGAGGCGACGCGCTCGCCGCGAAGTTCGGAT
Source organism: uncultured Polyangiaceae bacterium (assembly GCA_964383995.1). Classification (GTDB taxonomy): domain Bacteria; phylum Myxococcota_A; class Polyangia; order Polyangiales; family Polyangiaceae; genus CAYLJT01. The sequence goes on along the minus strand of CAYLJT010000458.1, from coordinate 6,976 downwards.
GAACGTCAGCGAGGGCCGTAGTTGGGAGGGGCCCGCCGCGCCATTTCGGCTCGAAGACGAAAGATCTCCTGCCGCATCGGGCCGATGAAATCGGCGCTAATCGTGCGCTTTTGGCCCTTCATGGCGCGGGCCGTGTGCCACTTGCTCAGGGCGAGCCGCGCGGCCGCACGAATGAAGTCGCGCCCCGCCGCACCGCGCCACGAGAAGGTCGCCTTGATGCGGCCGACGGGCGAGCACACGAGCTCGAGCTCCTCCTGCGTCATGTTGCCGATGAGCACCTCGTCGCGCAAAAACTCTCGGATCGTGCGGCCCTTTTTACCGACGAGGACGATCACCATCACGAAGAACGCGACCACGAACAACAGCCAAAACACGAGCGAGACGACGAACACGCCGCCGCCGAACACGGTCGGGATCAGGTTCCAGGTCGCGTGCAACAGCACCGCCGCGCCAAAGCCGAGCAGCGGCCCGAGGATCTTGATCGACCCCTTCTCGGCTTCGCGCGCGAGGCCGAAACCGATGCCCGTCATCGATGTGTAGAGCGGGTGTCCCCAGGGGGCGATCATGCCCCGCAAGAAGAACGTCCCCGCCAGGACGTCGTCGCCCTGCACGGCGGCGCGCGCGTAGTAGCTCACGTTCTCGACGGCCGCGAAACCAAGGGCGCAAAACGTTGCGTAGATGATGCCGTCGACGACCCCATCGAACTCGCGTCGTAAGAAATAGAAGAACCCGAACACCGCGAGGCCCTTCCAAAACTCCTCCGCGAGCGGCGCGCTCACCACCGCCGCGATCACGTCACCGCCCTCGGGTCCCACGATGTCGGTCGCGACGATCGCCACCCCCGTGTTGATCATCGCGGCGAAGCCTGTCGCAACGAAAGCGCCCCACAAGAATGCCATGGCGAGACACCACCAAGGCTCGGGGTCGAAGCGATCGATCACCGCGGGAACGAACAGGTAAACGATGAGCGGCGGAAACGCCAAGACGGCGCCGATCATCGTTGCGCTGAACGTGGCGCTCGGGTTTCGCGATGAGAAAATTTCGGCGAGCTGAAAGAAGATGTTGAGCAGCACGCCGAGCACCAAGCCGACCGCCCACAGCCAAAACCCCACGACGCGGTATTTGCGATCGGGGTCGGGCCCGGGCTGGGGTCGCGGCGGAGGCACTGGACGCTGGGGCTGTTGCGGTTGGCCATACCCCTGCGGTTGGCCGTAGCCCTGCGGTTGGCCGTAGCCCTGCGGTTGGCCGTAGCCTTGTTGGGGCGGCTGACCGTAGGCGGGCCCTTGGCCGTATCCCGGCTGTTGCTGACCGTGGCCGTGATGATGGGGTTGGCCGTAGCCGGGGTGCTGGGGGGGACCGCCGTAGCCGGGGGGACCTTGCGGGTTCATGAAGGCCGCGATGGTAGCCCGGAGGCGGCTTGCGACGTCAGGGCTTAACGACGTTGGTGCCGGGCGGGACGGTGAATTCGAACTCGTCTTTGGGAACCGGCTTGTTTACGACGGGCGTCTCGAAGTCGAAGCGATTCTTGTTGCCTTGCGCGTCGAGGATCAGCACCCGGCGCACCTGGTAGGTGGCCGAATCCACATAAAGAAGCACCTTCTGGTAGGCGGGCGTCGCCTCTTTCGGCGTGCCTTCGAGCACCTGGCCCCCTTCGAACTTCATTTGCGACGCATCGAGCAGCCGCATGTCGAAGTCCCGAAGCAACTGCCCCGTTCCGAGCAAGAACGACAGCGCTGCGGGGTATTGGCTCTTCCCGATCGGGCTCTCGTAGAGCTGCTCGCTGTCTTTTTCGTAGACCCGGATGGTCGAGCCGTCCGAGACGACGCGGTTGCCGTTGGGCGCGTCGTAGCGAAAGCTCATTTTCCCGGGCTTTTCGAAGGTCACCTTCCCCGTGGAGACCTTCTTCACGTTCTGAACCTTGATGGTGTAGGTCTGCGTGAACTTGGCTTGGAACGTCTTGGTTGCGTCGTAGAAGGCCTGAACCTTCTTGGCGAGCTCGTCGGCGGCGGGGTCGGCGGAAGCCGTATGGCTGAGGGCAAAGACCGCGGTGAGGGCGGCCAGGGCGACGAGACGGACAACGCTCAAAAACGAAAATCGACGCATGATGGGACCTCGACGTGCGGCTCTCGGGCTAGAAGGCGCTCGCATCCTTGTCAAGAGAATGGCGAACACGTTGGGGTTGGACGCGGGGGGTAGGACATCGATGCAGCTTGGGCACCCTCTCGCACCTCGGGTCCCTTGGAACGATCGAACGCGGAGGCACCGTGTCGTTTGGGTGGAAATGACGCATTAGCGCCGGGAGGCCGCGAGGGCTGCCTGGAAGCCAGCGGCTTGCAGGTGGGTGAGGGCGATGGCGAGGGCGTCCGCGGCGTCGGCCGCGGGAATTTCGCGCAGGCCGAGGACCGCGGAGACGACCATGGCGACCTGCTTTTTCTCGGCCAACCCGCGCCCCACGACGGCGCGCTTGACCTGGGTGGGCGCGTATTCGGCGATGGGCAGGCCCGCCTTCGCGAGGCGCAAGAGCACCACGCCACGCGCGTGTCCCAGCTTGGCCGCGCTCTGCGCGTCTTTCGCGAAAAAAAGGCTCTCAACGGCAGCTTCATCGGGTTGGTGGGTCTCGATCGCGACACGCAGGCCGTCATCGATCGTGATCAGGCGCCCCGCGAAGGGCCCTTCGGTATCGGTGTGGATCACGCCGTGTGCGACGTGCGTGATGCGGGTGCCCTCGCGCTGGATCACGCCCCAGCCGAGGTGCCGCGTACCTGGATCGATGGCGATAACGCGCATGGCTGCTGGACCTAACAGGCGCGGTGGCCGGCGCGTGGAAAGATCTTCCCCGGGTTGAGCAGGCCCTTCGGATCGAACACGGCCTTGATGCGCTCTTGCAGCGAAATCAGCGCGTCGCTTTGCTCCAAGCCGAGGTAGGCCGCCTTCGAAGTGCCCACACCGTGCTCGCCGGAGAGCGTGCCGCCTAGGCTAACCACCTTGCGAAATAGCCTGGAAAGCGCCTCTTCGACGCGCTGGGACGCGTCAGGATCGCCCCACAAAAAGATCGTGTGGAGGTTGCCGTCGCCCGCGTGGCCGTAGGTCAACATGCGAATGCCCGTGCTCTCGCTGATGGCCTCGACCTCGTCGAGCAGCACGGGGATCTGCATGCGCGGGACCACGACGTCCTCCGAGATTTTGTAGCGCTCCATGGCCTTCGTGATGGGCGAGAGCTGTTTGCGCGCCTCCCACAAACGCGCGCGCTGCGCTTCGTTTTGCGCCACCAGCACGTCGATCGCCTGGGCCTTCGTGCACACCTCGCCGACGCGTTCGAGGGCCGCGTCACACGCTTGCTCGTCGCCGTCGACCTCGATCAGCAGCATCGCCGCCGCGCGCGCGTCAACCGCTACGCCCTTGTCGCGCACGGCTTCGAGGGTCTGCCGATCCAAGAGCTCGATGCAGCGGGGCACGACGCCCGCCGCGATCAGCGCGCTGACAGCGGCTCCCGAAGCACGCACATCGGAGAAGAGCGCGAGCACCGTCATCACGCGTTCAGGCTTTGGAATCAGGCGTAGGGTGGCCTCGGTGACCACGGCGAGCGTGCCTTCGGAGCCCACGACGAGGGCCGTCATGTCGTAGCCCGTGACGCCTTTCACGGTGCGACGTCCGAGACAAATCGCGTCGCCGTTCATCAACGCGACCTCTAATCCGAGCACGTAGTTGCGCGTCACGCCGTATTTGAAAGCGCGCGGTCCGCCCGCGTTTTCGGCGATGTTTCCGCCGAGCGCGCACATGGCCGCGGAGTTCGGATCGGGGGGATAGAAGAGCCCCTCGGCCTCCACTGCGGCGTGCAAGTCCGCCAAGATCACGCCGGGCTCGACAACGACCACGCCCTCTTGGCGGTCGATGTGCTTGATGGAGCTCATGCCCTGCACGGCGAGCACGATGCCCCCGCAAACGGGCACGGCCCCGCCGCTTTTTCCCGAACCTCCGGCGCGTGGGGTGATGGGCACCTCGGCCTCCATCGCCACGCGCATCGCCGCGCGCACGTCCGCGGGCGTCGATGCGAGCACCACCGCGTCGGGGAGCACGGGATCTTGCTCCGATTCGTCCCAGGAAAACGCCTCGCACGCGTCGGCGTCGGTGACGACCTTCGATGGACCGAGGGCGCGTTCGAGGAGCCCCTTTGCGCGGTCCATGCGTGAGCTCGCTACCCGTGGAAATCCCGCGCGACGCAGCATCCATCGATCTGTAGTACGAACGCGCCCCGAGTCGAACCCCATGCGAAAGAGGGCCACGATAGCGCTCGCACTCACGCTCGCGGTGACGGCGCTCCTGGCGGCGGCGTTCTATTTTCACGCGCGTCCCGCGGTGATCGAGGCCTTCGACGCCTACGGCACACCGCTGCCGAGGGCCACAGCGGTCGCGGTCTCGCGAGAGTTCTTGCCGCTCGTCGTGGGCGCCGCGTTGATGACTTTCGCGAGCGCGGCGCTCTTGCCGCTCAAGGGCTCGCTGCGCATGACGCTGTTTGGCGTCGCCGTGACGGTCGCGGGCTTCGCCCTTATCTTCGCGGTGATCGCTGCGTTTTTTCCGTTCTTTCAGCCCGCCTAGCCCGCCGCGTTGCCAGGGCGCGTCGCGCTTGGTATCGCCCTTGTGTGAGCCGACCCTTCGAACTGCCAGCGTTGCTTGGCCTCGGCGCGCTGATGCTGCTGGTCGGCTGCGGCAGTGAGAGCAGCGACGGCTCGGCGCTCGTTGTTTGCGGCGGCGCCGCGACCCGCACACTCTCCTGCGTGGTGAGCTATTCGCCCGGGAAAGGCAGCGGATTTGGTGAAAACGCCTTCCCCAACATCATCTACGGCGAGCCGCACGGGCTCGGCGATCACCAAGGCGGGACCGACGTTTTGTCGATCGGCTACGAAGGCGAAATCATCCTCGGCTTCGGCACAAACGCCGTGCTGGACGGCCCGGGCGTCGACTTCATCGTGTTCGAGAACGCGTTCTACGTCGGCGATGATCCCACCCAGCCCTACGCCGAGCCGGCCGAGGTGAGCGTGAGCGAAGATGGCACCAGCTGGGTGCCGTTCCCCTGCCAAAGCGAGGCGTTTCCCTTCGATGGCTGCGCCGGATGGCGGCCCGTCTACGCCAACGTGGACGAGGGAATTTCGGCCTTCGATCCGAGCGTCGCGGGCGGAGATGCCTTCGACTTGGCCGAGGTGGGCGTGACGCGCGCGCGCTACGTTCGCATCGTTGATCGCGGCACGACCAGCGCTGCGCCGACGGGGGGCTTCGATCTCGACGCGGTGACCATCGTCAACGCCGAGACACCGTAAGCAACGATGCCGCAATTCGCCGATGTTGCCGTGCTCGTGCCCTTCGGCGGGGCCCTGACCTATGCGTTGCCCGAGGGGAGGCGGGGCACGCCCGGCCTGCGCGTCGTGTGCGAGGTTCGAGGCCGCGCGATGCTCGGGGTGATCCTGCGTGCGGGGCCGTTGCCACCGAACGTCAAACGCGAGGCGGTGCGGCAGGTCGTCGCCGTGCTCGACGAGGTGCCCGCCCTGCCCGAAGAGCTGCTGCGCTTCCTCGTCGAGCTCGCGGACTATTATTTTGCGCCGATTGGCGAGGTGATGCGGCTCGCGCTGCCATCGATCGAGCGCGAGCGTTTGGCCGGTCTGCGCCTCCCGGGCGAATTGTTTGAGCTCAAACGAGTCGAAGGCGCCAGGGATTTTCAGGCGCGGCAAGTGACCTATGCGCGGGCCACCGACGTCGTCGAGAGCCCGGGTCAACTGCGCGGGCAGGCGGCGCTAGTGCTGGCTACGTTGCGCGCCGAAGGGGAGGTCCCCCTGCCGCGCCTGAAGGAGCGCTTCCCCAACGCCAGGAACGCGGTGCAAAGGCTGGCGAGCCTGGGGCTCGCGACCACGCGCATCGGGGATGTGGAGGCAGACGCCTATTTCTCCGCGCCCGTCGCACGCGACACCGAGCCCGAGCTCACCCCCGCGCAGAGCCACGCCGCCGAACGCATCGCCACGTCGATCCACGCCAAGACACGCGAGGGCGCACGCGCGTTTCTTCTCTTTGGCATCACGGGCTCCGGCAAGACCGAGGTGTATCTGCGCGCGATCGCCGCTTGTTTGGCATGTCGGCGGGGAGCCCTGGTGCTCGTCCCCGAAATCGCTTTGACGCCCCAGCTCGTGAGCCGCTACCGCGCGCGCTTCGGCGACGCAGTCGCCGTGGTGCACAGCGGGCTCACGGAGCGCGAACGCCACACCATGTGGACGGGCCTGCGGAGCGGCGCGCTGCGCGTCGCGATTGGCGCACGCAGCGCCTTGTTCTCGCCTGTCCCCGACCTCGGTCTCGTGATCGTCGACGAGGAGCACGAGCCCACCTTCAAGCAAGAAGAGGGTGTGCGCTACCACGCGCGCGACATGGCGCTGCTCCGCGCACACCGCGCGGGAGCCACCGCGGTCCTCGGCTCCGCAACGCCCTCGATCGAGGCGTTCGAGCTGACGCAGCGCGGCAAAATCGAGCTATTGCGCTTGCCCGCGCGGGCCCACGCGACGGCCCGCCTACCTGAAGTGAGCCTCGTCGATCTGCGGCGCATCGGTCCCGGACCGAGCGGCGAGCGACTTCTCTCGCTCCCCTTGCACCGGGCCTTGGAGAGCACCTTGGCGTCCGGCGAGCAGGCGATTTTGTTCCTGAATCGCCGGGGTTTTGCGCCGAGCGTGGTGTGCGAATCGTGCGGTGCCTTCGCGTCGTGCGCGGACTGCTCCGTCGCGCTCACGTTCCACCGAGGCCGCGGAACGGGCACATTGCGCTGCCACTACTGCGACTTCGCCGCGAGCTTCACGAGCGAGTGTCCATCGTGTCGCGCGCCCGCGCTCACCCTGGAAGGGCTCGGCACCGAGCGGCTTGAAGAGGCCGTCGCCAAGGCCTTCCCCGCGGCGCGCGTGGCGCGGCTCGATCGCGATGTGGCCGACGGCGCCCGCTCCGAAGC
>CAYLJT010000457.1:0-7099 GCA_964383995.1 uncultured Polyangiaceae bacterium | reverse complement strand
CGTCCATGGATTCTTCGCTGTCGGCGCCATCGACGTAAACGGTTGAGGTGACCTTCTCGCCCGGGGCCACCAGATCGGGTTTGGGCCGGCCGTCGCCGGTGGGGCCACGACTGGAGAAGTAGCTGACCCCAAAGGCGTGGGGCTCTGCGCGATGGGTAGCTCCTACGGTGATGACAGAATCGGCGTTGCCTGGGTCGGAAATGCTTACCGTTCGGTAACCGTCCTCGGTCTCCCCCGAGGCCGAGACATAGCGCGCCATGCCCTGGTTGCCCGCTGCCGCGACCACGATCACACCGCTTGCCACCAAGCGGTCACATTCTTCGCACACTGGAGTGCGGCCGCAGGCGTAATTCGATACTTCGTGGGGAAGAGAGAGGCTCAAGTTGACCCGATGAATGACCAGGTGGGCATGTCGGGCGTTGAGCGCACGCACGAACTGAAGGGCGGCCAGGAGCGCGAATTCGTTGGCGCTCCCGTCGCGGTTCAGCACACGAAGATCGTACAGCTCGATTTCCGGGCACATTCCGCTGCGCTCGCTCTGCCGACGGGACGCGCCAATCTCCTCCTTGACGACATCCTCGGGCAGGTCGTTGGGACGCCAATCGGCCCCCAGGATTCCAGCGACGTGGGTGCCATGGGTATGGATGGGAGGCTCGTAGTTGACCTCGGAGGTATGGGGCACGGCCAGAAGCGGCTCCCACAGGAGCCAGTCGAGGGCGCGTCCGGCGGGGTCGACCTTGACCTTGCCGTTGTCGAGGCGAGTGAGCTGTCCCCGGGTTTGGCGCAGGGCCTGGGTGAGCTGTTGGCGGGCTGTTTTTGTGGCCAGCCGTTGCCGCAGGGAAGCCGGAAGGCCCCGAATGTAGGCGGCCTGGCCAGCGCCGCTGGGGGCGCTCATCAGGTCGCGCAGGACCGTGAAGTCGTAGGTCGCCACAATCCGCGTCCAGTGTTTGGGGGGTTGGGGACCGGGCGGCGTGGCGCGACCCTTTTTGTTCTTCTCGAGGGCGGGGTCGGGCGCGGGGGGAAGGTAGCGGAAGGGGCTATCCGACCACAGCTTTCCGTCGGACCTGCGGCGCCGGAAGGCTACGTGACGCAGGTCGATCCCGGTGTCCAAGACGCCCCAAGCCACGCCCCTTCCTGTAACATCAAAGACGTGGCGGGCTGCATCGGCCTTGACGGTCGAGGTCGAGTCGCGGATGGCAAGCTCGATTCGACGGTTGCGGTGCACGGCCCAGAGGTGCTCTGCGGACGGAGGGGTTGCAACGCCTTCAAAGAGCGAAAAGAAGGCATCGAGCACGGCGTCGGGGTCACGGAGGGCATCTTGCCACTCGGCAACACGGGCTTCGTCCGCGCCCCGCAAGCCGAGCGGCGATCGCTCGTGAAGCAGCACGAGGCCACCCGACACCCGCGTGAGCCAACCGAGGTCCGGAAAAACCCTGGGCTTCGAGGGGAGCACGTGGCCCTTTTGAAGGAGCGAATGCAGGGCGCGGCGCAGTTCTGCAAAGGCGCGCGCATTGGAGAGCTGGGCAGAAGGCTCTCCCCCTTGCACGAGGTAGCGGTGCCACCAAGGGCTCATGGGCAAGGCGAGTCGCATCAAGTCGCGGAAACTGAGCTCGGCAGCCACCACCGACTGGGTGGTCGCGATGCGTGCGTTGGCGCGCGCGGGCTCAATTTCATGGGCGGGCCGCCCCATGGCAAAGCGGGCGCCCAGGGCCGCGGCAAGCTCGGGGCCGGAGTCATCCCAGTGGGCCACAAGCAAGAGATCCTTCGGACCTGGACCTTCCATGCCGTAGCGGATCCACACGTCGGGCATGATGGGTGAGCGCTGGGTGAACGTGCGTCCGTCGATCGTGCCGTACACGAGATCTTCGATGAAGTGGCCCAGTTCGCTATTTCGCATGGCTCCGTCCCTCCCTCATCCATCGCTCATGCCAGAGAATCTTCATCAAAGCGTGCTCGTTTCATCGTCGATCAACGAGTGAGCCGCGAAGTAAGCTCCGCGTCTGCCGCAAAGGCTGCGCAGGGTCTCGCGTTGTAGCGCGCCACGGGGTCCGAACGCCGGGTGTTGCTCACAAGCTCCGCAACCTCGTTGAGCTCCACGTTGGTTCCGCCCGGATTGGCTGACACCACCAGGCGAGGAGCGGCCCGTCACCGCGACGGGCTCGGCGTAGTCCATCGAAGACTACGACGCCACGGTCCAGGTCCCTTTCAACGTGTGGAAGGTGAGGTCGCTGGGCGGCAAGATGTCCGAGACGCGTCGCCGCCTGGTCGCTTGTTCCAGCGCGGCGGGCTCGGCTTGCACCGGCGGTCGTTTCCCTACTTCGCTGCGGTCCGCTTGCGCGGGCACACCCGGTCGGCTTCCGGAAAGCGAGCCGTGCGCGCAATATCGCAGCGCAAGCTGAGCACCTCGACTACTTTCGGGTAGCGTTTTGCAAGGAGCTCCGCCTTGGTGAAGGCGACACGGAAGCGTCCAAGTTTCCAGTCGGCAGTGGCCTCGGCAAAGACGAGCTGGTCGGCGTCGGCCAGCCCGGACACCGGCGCCGGTGGGGGAGGCTCGCGGGTGAAGGGCGCGGGGGCCACGACCTTCGGCGGGGGCGGCGGCGTTGCCGTGCTCGTGAGGCGCGCGCTTGTCTGCCGTAGCACGTCTTCTAGCGCCTCCAGGTCTGTCGGGTCCCAGCGCTCCGGCGAGGCTTCCAGAATCGCGGTTAGCGGCTTTGTCCAGTCTTCCGGGCAATCGTCCCCGCGACGACTGGCCAACGTGGCGCGCATCAGCGCGGTGGCCGGCTCGCTGTAGCTTTCCACCTGGGTGTCGTACAGGAAATGCATGATGGTGTGAGCCTGTAGCTCGTGGGGCACCCCGAGACTGTGCCCCAGCTCGTGCAACAGGATGGTCGCGGCGCGGTGGCGCTTGCGCGCGCGCACCAGCTTTTCGATCTCCGGAGCGTCCAGGTGGTCGAGGGTCTTGGCAAATACGTCGTGCTCGGCGGCCTCGTTTGGCGTGCGCAGAACGATGTGCTTGCCAAAGTGCAGCGTCATGCCGAGCTTGCGAAAGGACATCTCGAGGCCCGTCGACGAGCCCAGAACGCCGACCACCCAATCCACGCCCTCCCCCGCATCGCTCGCCTTCAACTGATCCAAAGCGCCCTGCAAGTCTTCGTCCCCCGCGGGCAGCGGCCAAGCCTCCGTCGAGTCCACCACCAGCCGGATTCCAAGGGTAGGCGCGAGGACGCCGTTGGCATCGGCCACCATCGTTTCGATTTGCCGATCGAAGCTGGGCACCTCCGCCCGGTAGCGCCGCGTCGTGCGAACGCGGATCTTCATGGCGTGTGTCGGACGGGCCCCTTCCCGCTCCGCCGTCCCCCCCGGTGTGGCCTGCAATGCCGCCGGTCGCGCGCGCTCTTCCGCGGCCTTTTTCGCGGACTGCATGTCAAAATAGCGCGAGTCGTAGCAGCCGGCGGCCAGGATGCAGAGCAAGGTCAGAAAGTGGAACGAGAGGCGCGCTGGAGTCACCCTGACGCTTACGGCCGGCACGTGGGGTTTCTGACGTCGGCGCTCACGGGAAATGCTCGACCTTCTCCGCGTGGACGACGCCCGGACGCTCCTTGGGCAACCGCCGTCCCATGCCATTCTGCGTTCCAGCGGCGAGCGGCATAGCGCCATCCGGCAATCACGGATCAACCATGCTCGCGTCGAGCTCACCGACCCGCTGGACGTAGTAGTCGCTCGCACCGCATGTTGCGTCCTGAGGCGCGCCGTCGTCGCAGTGGTGGTGTTTCCCGACATTGATCGAGTGGTCGTACCACGCTGACGGATTCGCGTTCCAATCGGCCGTCGTCCCGCCGTTGCCTTCAACGTACCAATATTCGTCCGTCGCCGCGTCCCACGCGAGGAACATCTGCGTGTGTTGCCCATCGGGCGACGACGCATTCGGATTGACACTAACCCAGTCACCCGGCTTGTTTGGCGACATGTCCGGTCCGGCGTACTCGTACGACTGGCTCGCTCCGTAGGCGTCGAACCACGTCTTCAGGTCGGGGACGCTGTCTTCAGCCTTCGAGGTCTCGCCCGGGTCACACTGCGGGGTCGACGCGGGCGTGCTGCCGTTCTGCGCGTAGCCGTATTTGCAAGGGTTCAAGGAGACCAGGTAGTCCTTCGTCGACGAGGCGTAAAACTCGCTGCAATACGCGGTGTCGTTGGCCCAGGACTCGACCTCGTATTTGATGGTCTCGTTCCACTCACCCATGTCCGTATTGCGCCCTCGACCATATTTGTCGAACGCCGTCATGACAATGCCCCAACGCGCGTCGCGGAGCGTGCCCGCCGCGCCCTTCGTCATCGAATACAGGGTATCGGTATTGTAGCAGTGGAGCCCGTTCCCGAGAGCGCCGCACTCGACATGAGCCGCCGACTTGCCATAGGGATAGATGCGCGCGCCCGTCGAGGTGCGATAGAGCTCGAGGTCGACCGAGTACACCGAGAGCGCGTCGAGGTCGGGGAGCGTCACCTTCACTTTGCAGAGACCACCCGCAACGCACGAGACGGTAGTCATCGGGGTTGTGCCCGAGCTCGGATAAACGGACGCGCCGGACGATGCGTTTTCGAGCTTGGTATAGTAGATCCTCGCCGACAGGTTCGATGCGAAGGCGGCCGTCCGCTCCGTGGCATGGCGGAGGCGCAGCGACATCACGATGTCCGTTGTCGTGTTCGTGCTGACGCTCGCGTCGTCGAAGTAGAACTCCGCCTGATCGACGCCGTTTTCGCAGTCGTTGTCGACGCCATCCTCGGCGGTTTCGAGGAGCTGCGGGTGGATGTTCGCGTTATTGTCGTCGCAATCGCCGGAGTTGTAGGCTTTGTGCGTCGTGCCGACGGTGCAGTTGGACCCGGCACAGGTCGTCGTGGCCGCGCCCGTCCCGAAGTGATCGTCGTCATTGTCCGTGTAGCACGAGTGATTTTCGAAGATGACGCTATTGCCATCGTCGCAGTCGCTGGTCGTGCTCGCGGCGCTCACCTTGCCTGCGACGCTCTCGCAGGTCGCACCGACACACACGGAGGCGGGGGCCGGGCTCGACGTGTAGCCATCGCCGTCGCTGTCGTTGTAACAAGTCAGGTATTGCCAGCGGCTCGCGTTCGAATCGTTGCAATCGGTGTTCGTCGACGCGTAACCGTTCGAAGCGCACGTGCCTGAGCAGACATAAACAGAGAGCTTCGAGCCCGTGCCTTTGCCGTCGCCGTCGGCATCCGCGTAGCACTGAATGGTGTAGGCCGCGCCGCCCCCGAGGCAGACGGGAATGGCTTGCTCGGTCTCGGTCACGCGCTCGTCGCCCTCGCCTGTCTCGTCGAGATCGGCGGCATCGAGCGCGCAGGCAGGGAGCGCCAAGACGGCCGTGAGGAACGCGAGAGAGCGGTAGGCGGACGGGAGTGTCTTCATGGAATGGCCCTATGCAGGGGACCCGGCGGGGCTGACATGGAATCGTCGGCCTGCGCTCCGAGCCCCCGGTGGAGCCTTGCATTCCCACAAAACTTCAGGCAAAAAGGGCCCATGGTCTTCGCCGACCTGAAAAACGACTTCGTCTTTCGGCGCATCTTTGCCACCCACGCGGACATCTTGCTTGGCCTGCTCAACGACTTGCTCGAGCGGGGGGACGACGACCGCATCCTGTCCCTCGAATACCTGCCGAGCGAGCAGCTTCCCCTCGTCGAAGGCGCCAAGCTGTCGATTTTGGACGTCCGTTGCAAAGACCAACTGGGTCGCACCTTCGTGGTGGAGATGCAGCTCATTCACCACCCCGGCTTCATCAACCGCGTCGTCTACAACGCCTGCAAGGCCTATGCGGCCCCGTTGAAGGCTGGCCAATGGTACACAACGCTGACGGACGTCGTGGCGGTCACCATCTGCGACTTTGAGCTGTGGCCCGATGCCATGCAAAAAGACCAGGGTTTGGCTACCATTCCCATGTTGAGCCGATGGCAGGTCACCGAGCAGAGTGCCAAGACCAACACGCTATTGCATGTGCAATACGCCTTTTTGGAGCTACCCAAGGTGCCGGCCAAACGCCCCGAGACGGCGGGCGCCGGCCTCTGGGCGTGGCTCTTTGCCCACGCCACCGATCTCACCGACATTCCAAGTGACCTTGCCCCTGGCCCCCATCGCGACGCGCTGCAGCTTGCCAACCAGGCCAAGTTTACCAAGGAAGAGCTGGAAAGCTACGAGCGAACCCGGGACGAGATACAACAGGTGCTCGAAATCGCCGCGGCCAGGGAAGCCAAGGGGCGCGCCGAGGGCAAGATCGAGGGCAAGATCGAGGGCAAGATCGAGGGCAAGATCGAGGGCAAGATCGACGCCCTTTTAGCCGTCTTCGCCGCTCGCGGCCTCGCCGTCAGCGCTGCGGCGCGTGAGCGGCTGGAGAGATGCCTCGACGCTGCCGTCCTCGACCGCTGGATCGCCCGCGCGGTTGTCGCCACGTCGGTGGACGAAGCGCTCTCTGATTCGGAGTGACGCGTTGGGCCTCGCGGGCAAGGGAGAAACCGCTGAACGTGGTGGTCTTGGGCCTTACTTTGCCCCTGCCCGTTGGCTCGTGTCACCCAAGCCACGCCCTGCCCGTTTCACATCGCTTGCGTCACGGTGTTCGCGACTCACCCGGCTACGCGCTGGCGAGCGCCGAGCTCGACGTGAAGCGAGGCTTGCTCACGCTCGGCTTCATCCCCGCGGAGGCCGATCGCCCCAACCTTACCGTCGCCGACCCGCTCCTCGATCTGGATCTCCCCATGATGCAGCGGCGCCGCAAGGTGCTGGCGACCATCTTCCGATTCTTCCCCCAGTTCAGGGACTTTCGGGCGGGCGCAAAGGGGGGCAGCCCGCTCTACCACCAGGTGAGTACAAGCCGATGCTGGCCTTCGACGCGAACCAATTCCAGAACTCGTGCGCTCCGATCAACGCCGCCATCATGTCGTCGGCCGTGTGCCCCGTGGGCGCCAAGGTCGAGACGCTCCCACCGCCTTCGGGCTTTGGGTCGGCGGCCAACACTTCTCCCGGGTTCGTGAAGTATCCCCCGTCGCGCAACGCTGCCGCCCTGGAGCGACATAGCGTCGTCGAGGCAGCGCG
>CAYLJT010000456.1:0-7109 GCA_964383995.1 uncultured Polyangiaceae bacterium | reverse complement strand
AGTCGCGGCCCATTTGCGTCGGCAGATCGAAGGCCACCGAGAGGCCCGTTTGGCCCTGCGAGAGCAGGTAGTGGTAGCGCTTGTTCGACTCTTCGGCCGTGCCAAAGCCGGCGTATTGCCGCATCGTCCACAGCCGACCGCGGTACATATTGGGCTGCACGCCCCGCGTGAACGGCGCTTCGCCGGGGAAACCCAGGTTCTTCTCTTCGTCGAAGCCCAATCGTTGGAGGTCCGAAGAATCGTACAGGTCCTGGGCGTCCCGCTCGCCTTCTCCGGCGCCTCCGGACAGGGTGCCGCTCCGTTTCCTCGCCTTGTCTCTTCCCTTCGCGATCCGGGCCAGAAAACGCGCCCGGGCCTCGCTGCGATCGAGCTTCATGGAGCGCTAGATACCACGGGTGCCATTTGTTGCGGTTCCGGCGAGCGACGCATAGCATCCGCTTGTAGGAGCCGCCCCCATGGCGCGTTCCGGGGAGTTCGAACGTGTTTGAAAGGCACCCGAGCATGGCCGGTTTCGAGGGAAACACCCTCGGAAAATACCGCCTTCTCGCGGAGCTCGGCCGGGGCGGCATGGCCCAGGTCTACCTCGCGGTCTCGCACGGGCCGGCGGGGTTCAACAAGCTCGTCGTGCTCAAACAGCTCTCCCCCGCCCTCGCCGAAGACCCCGAGTTTCTGGCCATGTTTCTCGACGAGGCGCGGCTCGCGGCCCGCCTCAGCCACCCCAACGTGGTGCAAACGAACGAGGTCGGCCACGACGGCTCGCAATACTTCATCGCCATGGAGTACCTCGAAGGGCAACCGCTCAACCGCGTGCTGCATCGCCTGGGGCGCGAGGGCGGCTTGCCCATCGGCATGCACCTTCGCATCCTCGTCGACACCCTCGAAGGCCTGCACCACGCCCACGAGCTCTCGGACTACGACGGCACGCCTCTCGACGTCGTCCATCGCGACGCAACGCCGCACAACCTGTTCATCACCTACGACGGGCAGGTCAAGGTCGTCGACTTCGGCATCGCCAAAGCCCTCAGCTCTTCGGCCGAAACGCGCACGGGCGTGCTCAAGGGCAAGGTCGCTTACATGTCGCCGGAGCAGGCTCGGGGCGAGGCGGTCGATCGCCGCGCCGACATCTTCGCCATCGGCGTGATCCTCTGGGAGGCCCTCGCGCGACGCAGGCTTTGGAAGGGCCTCTCCGACGTCGCGATCCTCCACCACATCGTGACGGGGCAGGTCGCCTCACCGCGCAGCGTGGCGCCCGACGTTCACCCCGCGTTGGAGTCGGTGTGCATGCGCGCCCTCGCCTACCGCGCCGACGAACGCTATCCGACGGCCCACGAAATGGCGCGGGCCCTCGACGCCGCCATCGAGGTGTCGGGCGAAACGGGCACCGTGCGCGAGGCGGGCCGGCTCATCGCGCAATACTTCGACGAAGAGCGCAAACGCATCCGCGCCATCATCGAAGAACAGCTCGGCGCCGTGCGCTCGCTTTCGACCTCCGAGTACCGCGCGATGTCGTTGCCGGTGCTCGAACAGGTCGGCAGCCACCCGAGCTTGAGCCGCGACGGCAGCGTCGGACCCAGCGTCACGCCCTCCGGCCCGCGTCCCGCGGTTCCGGGCAGCGAACCGGCGTCGAAGCAAACCACGCCCCTCGGTCTATCGTCGGATCGAGGCACGGGCTCGATGTCGGTGCGGCCTCCGACCTCGAATCGCACGGTCCTCGCGGTGGTCGCGGTCGTGGCCGCGTTGGGCGCCGCGGCGGCTCTGTTCATGCTGACACGCAGCGATGGCGACGCCCCAACGAGCGCCGCCCCAAGCCCCGAGAGCACGGCTGTCGCTGCACCGAGCGCGGCGCCCAAGAGCATCGAGCTCTCGCTCCGCGCGACGCCCGCCAGCGCCAAGCTGTTCATCGACGATCAACCGCTGCCCGACAACCCTCACCGCCAGCTCGTGGCCATCGACGATCGCCCCCATGTGCTGCGCGCCGAGGCCGACGGGCACGTGACGTCCACGCGCGAAGTGCACTTCGATAGGGACCAGGCCATCGAGCTTGCCCTCGAAGAGGCCAAGCCGTCGAAGGAAGCCAAGACCAAGCGCACGGTGACGGGCGCCGCGCCGCCCGCGACAGCGACCACGGCAGCCCCGGCCCCCGCCGAGACCGAAGACACCTTCGCCAAGCCGCCGCCCAAGCCCAAACGAACGATCGACACCTCCAACCCCTACGGCCAATGAAAACCGCTCGTCTTCGCGCGATGCGCGCCTTAGCGCTGGGCCTCGTCACCTCCCTGAGCATGCCGATCGTGGGGCTCGCCTTCACCCCCGTGGCCCACGCCGAGTCGCCCCAGGAAGAGGCCTCGAATCGCTACAAAAAAGGCGTCGATCTGTACAAGGAGGGGGACTATCGCGCGGCCCTGATCGAGTTCAAGCGGGCCTACGAGCTGTCGCCCAATTTCGCCGTGCTCTACAACATGGGGCAGGTCTACTTTCAGCTTCAGGACTACGTGGGCGCCCTCGCGGCCCTCGAACAATACCTGAACGACGGGGGCGCGCAGGTGCCCGCTGCGCGCCGCGCAGAGGTCCAAAAGGACATCGACAAGCTCAAATCGCGCATCGCGCGCATCGAAATCGTCACCAATGTCTCGGACGGCGAGGTGAGCATCGACGACGTCGGCATCGGCAAAAGCCCGCTGCCGAAGCCCGTGATGGTCAGCGCCGGCCGCCGCAAGATCACCGTCTCGAAGCCTGGCCTCACGCCCGTCTCGAAGATGGTCGACGTGGCCGGCGCGGACAACCTGCGCGTGTCGATCGATTTGACCGAGACAACCAGCGGCACGCCGCCGCCGCTCACGGGCACGCCGCCCGCGAGCGAGACGCAGCCGCCCCCCGACACCAATACGCCCCCCAACGCCAGCGCCTCGGCGGACAGCTCGTCGTCGGCGCCCACGGTCGCCTGGATCATCACGGGCCTGTTGGTCGCAGGCACGGCCACCACGGGCATCTTGGCCCTCGGCGCGTCGAACGATTTGCAAACCCAACGCGACGAGCCCGGCGCCTCGCGTCAGAGCCTCAACGATGCGCAGAGCAAGACGCAGTCGCTCGCCCTGGTGACCGACGTGCTCGGTGCCGCAGCCCTCGTCGCGGGCGGTGTTTCGCTCTACCTCACGCTCTCGTCGCCGAGCGACGAGCCCGCGAGCGACGCCAAGGTCGGCCTGCGCGTCGCGCCGACCGGCCTGCTCGTCGACGGCACGTTTTGAACTTCGTTTGACATCAAACGAAGTTCAAAACCCTCAATCGCACTTCGTCCCGACGAAGCCTTCGAGGTTGCCCGAAATGGCGTTGTAGAACTGCCCCGAGGGGATGCCCGCGGTGGCCTTGCCGCCGTTGTCCTTCGGCAGGCACCAAATCTGGATATCGGAGGGCGCTTCGCCGGTAGCGAGGTCGAAATCGAGGGGCCCCGACGCGCCCGTGAAATTGATCGACGAGCCCCCGAGCAACGGCGTAAGCGCGTCGTTGATGTTCGAGGCGCCCACATCGATGGCCGTGCCCGTGGTGGTCTTCGCGAGGCCCTGGGAGAGCGAAGCCCCCGTGATGGGCGTGGCGCCGAGGGACACGGCGGCGTAGGCGAGCAAGTACAGCGCGTCGAAGCCGCCCGCGGCGCCGAACACGTCGGGGCTCGTGCCGTCGGTGAACTTCGTCGTGTACTGGGATTTGAAGCTCTTGAAGAGGATGTTGTCGGTGCCGGGCACGGTGCCCCCAACGCGCTTACGAAGCTCGTCGTTCGTGCCCACGTAGTCCCAAAGGTCGTTGATCAAGCCGCCATCCGAGAGCAGGTAGCGCGGCTTGTAGCCCGCGGTCGACCACTGCTGTTCGATGGGCTCGAGCACCTCGGTCACCCCTTCGTTCGTACCGAACACGAGGATCACGTGGGGCGCGAGCGTGAGCGCCTGGGCGACGGCCTGCGGGTATTTCGTGGGGTTCGTCGTGGGATCGTCGGGGTTGCCGTAGTCGAAGCGCAGGTAGTTGCTTTGGTTGGACGAGTCGAGGACCGAGGCGCCGTTGATCTCCAAGACCTTCTCGAGCGCCCCGCCGAGGCCTGTTCCGTAGGCGTCGCCTTTGTGAAGGATGGCGACGCGCACCGGATCGCCGGGGGCGAGACCGAGCTCGGTGCGCACCGACTGCTCGACCAGGGGGATGTATTTTTCGAGGGCGCTCGCCTGAAACACATCGGAGGGCGACGTGCGCCAGACGAGGCCACCGTCGACCAGACCGGTGATCGCGACGCTCGTCGCGGACGGAGAAATGAGCAGCGCGCCGCCGGGGATCGTCACCTCGGTGGCGACGCGGATGGTGATGCCGCTAAAGGCCGCGCCGATGATCGCGGGGACACCGATGTCGTTGACGAGGTGCTTGGCCGCGACGACCGCGGTGTCCGAGTTGCTCCCGTCGTTGCAGCCCACGAGGACCAGGGGCCGCTGGGGCTCGCCCACACCCACAGGAGGCAGGCCGTTCGACGCCGTGCGAAAGTCGCCGATCGCGAGGCGGATGGAGTTCTCGATGGGCAGGCCCGTCGCCGCGTCTTCGCCCTGCGTGGGCAGGATCGAGCCCAGGATGATGGCGGCGTCGTTCGCGTAGTCGCCCTCGACGGTGGTGCACTCGGTCGACAAGATCGACGCGCAGGCGCCGCGCGCTCGGTTGCACACGTAGTACTGACCGAGCCCCGTGCACTGCTCGTTGCTCACACAGCCCGCCGTGGCCTGCACGCACACGTTGTCGGCGCACGTCGTGCCCTCGAAACCGGCCCCTCGGGCCGTGCAATCGGCGTCCGTCGAGCACTGATCGGCGTCCGAGTCGACGAGGACGGTGCAGCCGTAGGAGCCGGAGAGCGCCACGCTACCCGCGGCGGCGATGAGCAGCACGGCGCCGAGGCGAGGCCATTGGTTTGAGGTGCAACGATTCGGGCTAAGCTGACTATGTTCGTGATCGGGCGTCATCGTTCGGCCCCTTCCCGCGGGGGTAGATTGTAGAGTCCTCGGCGAGCGCGCGCGTCACAATAGCGAGAGTCACGCGCGAGCCGTGAGAATGTGCACAAGGGCGTCGGCGGCGGCGTCGGCCACGGCGCGCAAGAACTTGGTTCCACGCATGGTGTCGGCCAGGTCGTCGACGACCACAAACAGCGCCACGCGCCCCTTGGGACGCACGGCGGCGACGGCCACGTCGCCCGACGCGCGGCCCATCACCGCGAGCAGCTCCAGGTGGGCGGGCGTGCTCGGGATCGGCCCGAGATAAACCGAGGTGGCCGCGGCCGTCGCAAAGATCGAGGGGATGCCGCCGGGCACCACGACGCGCATCAAGCTGTCCGGATCGGCGAAGCTCGGGGTGCACACGAAGCCGCGATAACCCTCTTTTTTTACGGCAAAAATCGCGATTCGACGGGCCACCGCGGCGAGCGCCGTGACGAGCGCCGCCATCAGCTCGTCGCGGCTGTCGGCGTCGTGAACGGCGTCGAGCAGCACCTCGGGATCGGCGAGGCTCGGCGCCTCCGCGACGGGCGGCTCGGCGGCGGCCGCAGGAGGCCGCGTCGTCATGATCGGACGGCGCGATCGATGCCGCGCCGGCGTCGCTGCCTCGGCGCCGACACGCGGCGTGCCCTGCGGCGGTGTGCGCCGCTCGCGGACGGCCGGCTCCGCGTTGCGCGCGGCATCTTCGATGGAACGAAAGCGTTGCGCGGCGGCCTGGCCCGCTTCGAGGACCGCAGCGCCCAGGCGCAGCGTGGATCGATCGGGCGCCGGGAGCACCGCCGGGGCGGCCTGATTTTCCGCTTCGTCGTGGGGCAAAATCGCCTCGCGATCGGGCTCGACGCGGGCCGGTCCCGCGCTGCCGAAACGAAGCGTCTTGCGCGACGAGCGCGACTTGCGTTCGGGGGGCGAGGTCGTGCTGCGCGCGGGCTCGCCGCCGCTCCGGCGCACGAGCGGGATGGGGACCAGATCGGAGGGCGGCGGGGGCACGCTGGAGCGCGGCGCCCCGTGCGGAAACGGCGGTGTCATCCGCCGTTTCCGCGCGGGGCGCGAGGGCGGCGGGGGGGCGACCTTCGGCGCGGCGAGGCGCGTCAGCGCCTCATCGAAGGACCCCAGCGTGGTGGCCAAGAGACGCACCGGCACGCCGAGGTGAAAGCTCAATTCTTGGGCGCCTTGCGAGTCCTTCGGATCGAGCGCCGCCGCATCGACCGCGCCCGTGAACGGGTCGACGCGGACCGGGATCACGCCCAGCCGCTCCATGAGCCCCTCGGGCAAACGGGCCACGAGATCGGCCGCAGGCACCACCGTGTAAACCACGAGATCCCCCGCCCTGCGCGTCAGCTCGTGCTCCGCAATCAGACCCAGCTCGACGAGGGCACGCACCAGCGGCACGCGACGCAACATCGCCGTATGCAGGGCCCGTCCCAGATCTCCCGTGGAGAGGACGCCGGCGGAGACGAGCCTCTGTCCGAGCTCAAAGGACACGTCGCCAAGTTAGCGCGACGGAAACTGGAAAACGACCTCCGTCTGACGCACCAAACCGAGGTCGTCTCGGGCGATGCGCTCGACGGCCGCGGGATCGTCGCGCAGCCGCGTCACGCGGCCCCGAAGCTCTTCGATTTCGCGCCCCAGCGCCGCGTTTTCGGCCTCAACGTCAGCCAGCTCGCGTTCAAGCCCCTCGAGCCTGGGCAGGCCCTCGGGGGAGAAGATCATCATGGGGGCGCCCACCGCCGCGACGGCCAAGATCGCCAGGGGCAAGACGCGCTCAACCAGGGGGCCTAGCTTCACATGGCCGGTCTCCCATGCCCCCCCACACCGGGCCAACTTTTGTTGGTTGGCTCAAAAGGGCTGCATCTTCACTGGAATGTGGCTGGCCGTCGATGTACTAGCATGGGCCGCTGAAGCAAGGACCGGCGCGTGTCCGCCGCGCCGAACCCACCCATGGCCGAGCGGATTCGCTATCTGACCTCTCGGCGCGAGGAGACCCATGTCGATCGATCTCGTACGAGGCGAGCTGGAGCGCCTCTTCACGCTGGATGAAATGACGTCGCTCGCGAGCGACCTCTTGGGGCTCGACCCCAACGTGGTCGGCGGAGCGGCCTC
>CAYLJT010000455.1:0-7114 GCA_964383995.1 uncultured Polyangiaceae bacterium | reverse complement strand
ACCCCGCAAGCCGGATGAAAGCCGTAATCCAGAAGTGCGCCATCCGCAGCGCCAGCTCTTCGAGGGGTCCACCGATGCGTGGGAGCACCTGCGCCGAGGGCTCAACCGTGCCCACCACCACCATGCCAAGGAGCAGCCCTTCCTTGCTGAGGACGAACGCGACGATCCAGCCTGCGACTCCGACCGGTGCCAACACGGTGCGATAGATCTCCTCGGCGAGCCCGCGATTGATCGCCGTGTCGAGGGGCGCGTACACGATACCGTGTTGCTCGACCGCAAAGCGCCAGCCCTCCCCCGTCTGATCGATACGCGCCAAGAACTCCGCGGAGATGTGGTGGATGAGCGAGTCAAACTGTTCGGGCACCGTGTCGTGCTGGAACCGGAACCAATAGCCCGGCGGGCACGTTGCCACGCTGGCGAGCACGGCCCCTGAGGCCTCCTTTACGCGCAGCGCGAGGTGCCTCCGCCCTGGCACCTGGGGAGCAAGCGCGGAGGCCGCATCCAGAGCCGCTTTCCAAGCGAGTGATAGACCGTCCACCGCACGATCGTACCCTGTTCAGGGTAACGACAAAAGACCCACGATGCGCTTCCCCGGCGGGCCGTACCTCGTTCAGGGTAACGACCACGAGGCGACAAGCGGGCACAAGGGAGCTCCACAGGAGGTGGTTCATGAAAAAGCTCGTGTCCGTACTGGCGACCGCGACCGTGACCGTGGGCTCGTTCGTTGCGCTGCTGGGCTCGCCGGCCCGCGCCGCGTCCGGGGGCTCGCTGTCCGTCGAGACCGTTGTTTCCTTTAATCCCTTGGCCTTCGAGACCCCCGAGAGCATCGCCTTCGACGCCCAAGGCAATGCCTATCTGAGCCTGGCCTTGACGGGCGAGATTCGGAAGCTGACGCCCCAAGGTGTGCAGTCGACGGCCGCCGTCATTCCCCTCTCTCCAGAGGTGGTGCCCTGCGAAAACGCCTTCGGCGTGGCCATCATGGGGGGTATCGCCGTGGGACCCGAGGGCGATCTCTATGTTTCGGCGGCGCCCTGCGACACGACGCAGCTTGGGATCTGGCATGTTCCACCGGGGGGCAGCGCCGCGCTGTTGGCTGCCTTACCCCCCGATGCACTACCGAACGGAATCGCTTACCGAGCCGGGCAGCTCTACGTCGCCGACACGGCCTTAGGTCAGGTCTGGCGCATTCCGGCGGACGGCTCCGGCGCGCCCACGCCGTGGGCAACAGACGCCCTGCTCAGCCCCTTGCCCGACTTCTTCCCCGGTCCCAACGGACTACAGATCTTCCACAACGAGGTCTATGTCTCGGTCTCGGACCGCATGCACGTCGTGGCATTTCCCATTCGCGGCGACGGCAGCGCCGGTCCTGCCAGGTTGCACGCGAGCGGCATTGGCCTGGACGACTTTGCGTTCGACGTGCACGGCAACCTGTACGGAACGACCGATCCGTTCAACACCTTGGTGCGGGTCTCACCGGAGGGCGCCATTGACGTGCTCTTGACGGCGGCGGATGGCCTCGATGGGCCCACTTCGGCGGCATTCGGCGTGCGAGGTGGTGACAACCAAAACCTGTACGTGGCCAACGCGGCCTTCCCATTCTTCAGCGTAACGCACGCGCCCGCGCTGCTGCGCGTCGACATTGGGATACCGGGCATGCCTCGCTAACCTTCCCGGGCGGGCGTGTCACGGGAAGCGCCCGCCAGCCACATCGAGCGCCATGCCATCGCCGGCAAGGCGAGGTCTGGCCGTCAGAATGGCCGCCGGGCAGGCGTCGGCAATCGCGCGCTCCTTCCCTGCTGCATCCCATTCCGACCACAGGCTACCTACCCTCCCGGAGAAGCCCCGGGGCCGGGTCGCCGAACCAAAGCCTGAAGCAAGCCCCCGACGCCCTGCAAGTCTTCAGCTCGCGCTCGTGCAAATGACGCTTACGCCACCCGAAATGGCTGCATTCGTGGTGTTGTTGAAGTTCAGCGTCCAGCCGACCAGGTTGGGGACCACGGTGTTGTCTATCGAAATGAACGCGGATGCAGGGCTGACTGCGCCCGTGAAAAGGGCGCCGGTGTGGAAGCCCCAAGCGAGCGGCACCTTGTTGGCCGGACAGGCGATGTATGTCTGAGACACGCCTGGAGTAAACGAGGCGGGCAGATCCACGACGAGCCAACCCGAAATTCCCGGAGGACCGGCAGGACCCGTCGCCCCCGCGGGGCCAACGGCTCCCATGGCACCGGGCAAGCCATCGGCGCCGGCAGGACCCATCGGCCCTATGGGCCCCGTAGGACCGGGATCGCCTTGGATGCCCGGAATTCCGTCGGCGCCGGTCGCCCCCGTCGCCCCCTGCGCTCCCGTGGGACCTCGCTCTCCAGCCGCCCCATCCGCCCCGGGCGGACCTTCGGGGCCGACTGCACCCTGCTCTGCGGCGCTCGAGTCGCAACCGAAGGCGGCTGCACCCACGAGGAAGAACGCGATGGTACGGAACACGGCGTCCGAGACGGGGCTATTCATGGAGAGCCTTTCGCGGTGAGCTTGGAGGATCGGTTGCTTGCAACCGGCGGAGGGCAACCAGGCGTTGCCAACCACCAGGCTGTCCGCACAAATACCAGGCTCGAAGTCGAAAGCTGACGTCCAAACGGAAGCTCGTCGGCGCTACTTACGTGAACGGGCCTCCGCTGGGCACCGAACACCAGAGTCTTCCGAGGATACTCCCGATCGTCAGGCCGCCTGAAGGGCAAAACACGAGTCAGAGTGCAAGGTAGTCGTCCGCCACGCAATGAACAAGCAGCTCATGCGGGCCGAAGCCTTTTCGCGGACCCGACGCGTCCTCGTAGAGGATAACGACGGTCGCTTTCACTTGACGTCATGCCTCGTAAAGACGGAGCGCGCATGCCCCGCGCCTCGGATGTCACCCACACCTCGATAGTCGCGCAACCACGTGGCAAGTCGCTCGGCGTCGGGCCGAACGAGCCGCGTGGCAAGCTCTTCGTCGGTTTCGTACAGCACCACGGACCGGGCCGGTTCCGACAAGCAGTCGAGGAGCCGGTCGGAGCGCGTCGCGATGATCACCGGGCGCTTTTCCGCGATGGCCTCCAAGAAGCCGACCACGCGGGCGAGCAGCTCCGGATGCGAGTGCACCTCCGGCTCGTCAAACGCCAATAGACTCACATTCTGGTCGCTCGTCCGGTACAGGGCAACCCAACACAGGTAGGCGAGCATTCCATCGGACAACGAAAATGCCGGAACTTGCTCGTCGATACCCCTATACTTGAGGCGCAGGAGATGAAGCCGCCGGAGGCGTCGGGGCGCGTATTGATGGACTCTACCTGTTGTCCGAGACCCATGCGAACAGGCGTCATGGTCTCTTGCCAGTGAGGTTCTGAATAATCGTTCTTGAGCGCCTGAAAGACGTTGGCCAGGTTCGCGCCGAAGCGCTCCAGCCCGTCTGCTTGCTCGATCACCGTCGGGTCGCGAAGGGGCGATGAAAGCCTTCGCGAGCGCTGCGCCCAACGCGCCGTGGCATCGAACGGAAACTGGACATCGATTCCCCGCAGGGCCTCCCTGACGGCTTGGATCGCATGGTGGCTCGAGCCCCTGCCGAACAGGCTCAGCCCGAGCCCATCGTCTTCGACGTGGTGCTCGGTTTCCGTGCCATCCTCGCCGCGCACGAAGACGTGCAGATGCGTATTGTGCTTTTCGCCCTTTGCAGGGCGGCGCTCGAAGACCACTTCGGGCTTGCCCTTTACGTCGAGGAGCGACTCGGACTCGACCGTTCCTTCGGGGCCGAGCGCGAGGGAGTATTGGTAGTCCCGACTCGCGCTGGAAAGGCGGACACCAAGGGTCAATCGTCGTGCACCGTGTCGCAGCAGCGCGCGCACGCCGCCATGCACCGTCGTCAGCTCCTTCGGAAACTCTTCGGACGCCGCGCGACGTAGGATCTCGCAAGCTTCGACGATGCTGCTCTGCCACTACCGTTATCGCCGATGAGCGCGGTCAAACCATCCAGTGGCAGTCGACATCGGCGAGCGTGCGGAGCCCCGCGATGCTGAGCTCACGAACATGCAGATTTGACAGCGTAACCGAGGGTTCGTCCATGGCGGCGCGACCATAGCAGTACTTACGGGTCGTGTGCGGATTGGCTGGGGACCAGCGCTCCAAACGGTCCGTTCGCTGGCTGAGGGCCGATGGAACGGGAGTCCGGCCGCGCGCGCGTCGTGGAATCGGCTCTCGCAAGCCTTCGCGAACAGGCACCACCGCACCGAGCTTCGTACCGCTCTGCTTGGCCAGGCCCTCGATTCCCCTCGACCCGCCGCGGCTGTTGATCTCGCCCACATACCGATGGTAAGCTTCTGAACATGTGGTGGCGTGTAGCTGTGGGAGCATTGGGGCTTGGCGTGGTCGGTTGCCGGACGATCTTGGGCCTCGAAGAGGGAGCGCCCTTTGATTGCCAGCCCGGTGACAGCCAGATTTGCGAATACGAGGGCGATCCGGCGAAGTTGGGAATTGGGCAGTGTAAAGCGGGTGAGCGCACGTGCATGTCCAACGGGGCCTTTGGGCCGTGTAAAGGACAGGTGCTTGCGGACCCCGAAATTGCCTGTGGAGACGACCCTTTCGACAGAGACTGCAATGGCCGGGCGCCCCCACCGTGCGCTTGCATGCCGGGCTTGGAGGAGCCCTGTGCCTACGAAGGACCAACCCAAGGTGCTTGCCATGCCGGAACGAAGACCTGTGACGCCGACGGCGTGGCGTGGGGAGCGTGCGTGGGCGAGGTCGTGCCGATGTGCCAGGCATGCAGTGGCGGCGTGGACACCGACTGCGACGGAAGAGCTCAATGCACCGGTGAGCCGTTGACGGCGCTGTCGTTCGGCCTGGAGACGGCGCGCGGCCTTGATGCCGGCATGGATGTGATCGAAGACGTCGCGACAGACATCGAAGGGAACATCGACGTGGCGGGGTGGGCTCGTAGCGCAATGCAATTTGGCCCGGAGCCTTTGCCTATGGGAGATGAGAAGTACGTCGAGGACGCCGTCATAGCCAAGTTGCGATCGGACGGGTCCGTGGTTTGGGAGCGGCGCTTTGGTGGAAACAACTTTGGACAACACGCGAGGAGCATCGCCGTGGGTCCCGATGGAAGTGTGGTGGTAGCAGGGGACTTTCACTACGCGATCGTTCTGGGGACGACCACGCTCAAGACGCCAGACACGTTCAACGGCAATTCGGCCTATGACTACTTCCTTGTGAAGCTCGACCCCGAAGGGCAGGTGAGCTTTGCGAGGGCCTTCGGGGAGCTGCAAGCGAGCGAGGTGGGCAGGCCGAGCGTGGCAGTCGACTCGAGTGGTGACATTTGGCTCGCCGGCAGCCTGAAAGCCGGCTTGAGCCTACACAATCCCCCCATCGCCATCGACTGCGCTCAGCCCGATACGCTTACCCTTTGCTCCAGCGGAAACACGGACGCCTTCGTCGCGAAGCTCGATGGCAGAACTGGCAACACCATCTGTCACAGCAAGTTCGGTTCGGCCGGCAGCGAGAGTCACTTCGACGTCGCGCTCGACAAGGACGACAAGCCCGTCTTGGCCGGATTCTTCACCTCCGACCTTCAAGTGGGCGCGACCTTGCTGACCGACAACGATGGGAGCCACACCGGTCGCGCGTTTTTGGCGAAGCTGACGGGCAAGACGAGTGCGAGCGACGGCTACACGTGCGACGTCGAGTGGGCCCGGGGGCTTGTCCTCGGCGGGCGTTCGACAGCCGCTTCGGTCAGCGTGGACGCGGTCGGAAACATTGCCGTTGGCGGATGGTTCGCGGGAGACGCAGGCATGCTTGCTGGAAAGCCGCTCCAAGCAGACTCGAAGGGCACCGTCGACTACTTCGTCGCACGCCTCCCACCGTCGGGAGAAGAAGACGAAGGGGGCGCTTGGGCGGTCGATCTGGATGGTTCTGAGGCAAGTATCCCGAGCCGGGACGTGGATCGCTACGCCCCACGCGTTGCATTCGATTGCGAGGGAAACGTCCTTTGGGCGGGCACCACGGGCCAGGTTCCACCACCCGTTTCGGGCGAGTATGGTGACATCGTCGTCGGCAAGCTAGCCGCCGCCGACGGCAGCGCCCTCTGGCAGAAGCAATACGGCGGAAGCTACAGTGACTTCTTGGGAGGCCTAGCCGCCTCTCCGCTCGGAGGAGCGGTCATGGGCGGGGGCTTTTGCGCCTCGTTCACTCTTGGGGCGCACATCCTTCAGTGCCCCACGACGGACGTAAAGTCACCCGACGAGCCCAGCGGTGACATGTTCCTGGCGGTTCTCGCGCCCTAAACGGGTGTGCAATGGCCCGCGGCGGCCGAAAGACGGACAAGTACCGCACGCAATTGTCTTGAAAAATAGGCAACGGTGATTCGTTGTCCTCCACTAGGCTGAAAATGTAGGGATCGGCATCGGTACTTGCGCGATAGACCGCGTGAAAGGCCTGGCCGCTTACCCGGTGCTCGGCCGAATGCATGAAAATACAAGCCCATTGCTGCTAGGTGAGCTAGGCATCGCCTCGGTACTGCGAGGGGAGCGAACGTGCGGGGCCTGGAGGGGCCGAGGACGCCGATTTCGCTAGAAAAACGGAGATCGGAGGGGCGTGCCGCAGGTTGGCATGGGAGCCGCAAAGGGGACTTGCCAAGCCGCGCGGGAAGGAGCGGACGAGCATTGGGGCTCGTCGAGCTTGCGCCGCGCTGCGTTTTGGAGAGGCCCGAAGGCCGCTCCGATTCCCGAAAGGTAGAGAACGATGCCCCGCTCAAAGAAGGTTGTTGTTGCCCGTGGTGCTCCGCCTGTTGACCCCCAACTTCTGTCCACGCCCAATCGACCGTCGGTGCCGCCGACGCCGCCCAATGCCAAGTTGGCCTATGACCGGGTGGCTCCGGAGCTGGCGCTGCTCACCGACAGCGAGGTTTTTCCCATTAACCTCGACATCTCGCAGGCGGTCGCGCTCGCGCTCAGCGCCTTGCCAAACCTCAAGGCCTTTGAAGCCGCGCTCGCCGAGCTGCCGAGCTTTGACATGCGCAACCTGACGATGCTCGAAACGTACGCGTTCGCCGCCTGGTATGCGCACATCCAGGCCCTGCCGGCGGTGACCCAGACCGAGC
>CAYLJT010000454.1:0-7139 GCA_964383995.1 uncultured Polyangiaceae bacterium | reverse complement strand
GTCTTCGATGTGCTTGACGGCGTCGAGCCGGAAGCCGTCGATGCCCGTTTGCTGGATCCACCACATGGCGTTGTCGACCGAGAAATCACGGGCCGCCTGCTTCGTGAAGTTGAAGTCGGGCAGATAGTCCCTAAACCAACACTTCTTACCTTCCGCGCCGTCCCACGAACAACCCTGACCGCACACGCCGCAGTCGTTCAACGTCCAGAACCAGTCTTGGTGCTGCTGGTAGACGGGCGAGCTGATGTGCACGTGGTTCATCGCGTAGTCCAAGATCACGCGGATGCCCACGCCGTGGGCGGTGTCGACCAGGTCCTTCAGTTCCGCGAGGGTGCCAAAGTGCTCTTCGCTCTGGTCCAGGTTGGAGGGCCAATAAGCATGGTAGGCGCTGTACAGGTTGCCGTCGTCGCCGAGGCCCGAGTCCGAGGTGTTGTCCATCGGCACGCTGAGCCACAGCACGTTGACGCCGAGCGAGGTGAAGTAGCCCTCGTCGATCTTCTTCTTGACGCCCGCCCAGTCCCCACCTTTCCAGTCGATGTCGGCGGGCACGTTGGGCGTCTTGCCGCCGTTGTTGCTCGGATCGCCGTCGTAGAAGCGGTCGATGAAGGCAAAATAGAGCACGGCGTCGCGCCAGTCGAAGGTGCCAATCGGTGGCGCGCAGGTCCACACTTCGCAGGTGATGCCGGAGAACACCGAGTTGAACGAGCCGAAGCCGTCGTCGACCTTGTTGGGGTTGTTCGGATCGGGGATCCAGTTGACGCCGTCGATGATGAACTTGTACTGGACGTCGGTCGCCCAGGGCACGTCGATGGTCGCCTCCCAGTTCGCGCCGACCTTGGTCAAGGGAACACCCACGTTCCACGAGTCCGCCGCCCAGTTGCCCCGCAGCTCGACGCTGGTCTCCCCGTTGTCTGGGTAAGTAAACAGGGCAGGACAGAGCTTGTAGGCGTCGTCGCACATCGGCGGCCCGGGATCGCCTCCCTGACCTCCCGCACCGGTGGTCACCGCCCCGCTCGACGAAGACGACAGGCCCCCGTCGCCCGGGTCGTACCCCCCCGTGCCCGGCGGGCCGGACGTCTGGCTTTGGTAGTCCGCCGTGTCGGCGCAGGCGACCGGCCAGAGGGAGCACACGGTGGGCAGCGCAAGGAGGAAACCGAGGCTCGAACGTACGCTCTTCATGGGGGCTCCAGCTCAAGGGGCGGACAAGCAGGCGTCATCTTCGGGCAAGAGGACGCGAAACGAAAGGGGCTCCATGGCGATGTCGAGGCCCGCGGCGCCGGGCGTAAAGGTTTCGCCAGAGAGCGCATCGACATAGGCGCTCGACGGGAGATCCGTAATGTTGACCGACAGCGTCACCGGCGTGGTGGCCCGAGAAACCAGCACGATTGCGACGTCACGCAGACCTGCGTTACGAACAAAGATATACGAGTCCTTGCCCGACGCAAGGTTTTTTCGCGCGCCGCTCTGCATGGCCTTGGAACAACGGCGCAAGGTGCCCAGGCGGCGGGCTACCGCCAGGGTCTGCTCTTGCTGGTCGCTGAGGGCATCCCAAGCCGGCAACACCCGGCGGCAGTCGGGATCGGAGGCGCCCGGCAGACCGACCTCGTCGCCGTAATACAGGACGGGCATCTGACCCAGCGTCAAGACCAGCGCGAGACCCAGTCTGTGGCGAGCGTAAACGTCCGGGTCCGACGGAATTGCGGGTGGGCTGAGCCAGGCGTCGCTGGCGGCGTCCCCGTTGGCCTCCGACAGGAACCGCGTGGTGTCATGGTTGCCAAGCATCAGCCCGCGCACGGCGCCCGACCCCGCGTACGACACCTCCGAAGCGTCGAGCACGGCGGTAAGATCGGCGAAGCTGCCCGTCCCATGCGCGACCACGCTGCGCAGGGCCCACATCACCGGGAAATCGAAGGCCGAGTCGAGCCCTGAGGGGCCGAGGAAATAGCGGATATCGTCGATGCCTTCCTGACCTGACCCGGTGAACACCTCGCCCAACAGGAAGTAGTCACCGGGCCGCCCGATGTCGCTCCGCAACATGTGGGCAAGCCGGCGGGTCGCGCCGCGAGGCATCATCGGCACCGCATCGATCCGGAATCCGTCCACGCCAAACGTCTCTGCCCAGAAGCGCGTGTCGTCGAGCTCGGCGCTGAGGGCGTCCCGATCTTGCCATCGTACATCGGGGAGGTAGTCGGTAAACCAACACGACTGGATATGGGTCGCCCAGGAGCAGCCGCTCGTACCGCACACGCAGGGGGCCGGATCTTCGTTGAACCACCCTGTCCCCTGGTGCTCCAGGTAGCGCGGGTTGGCTTCGTACACGTGGTTCGGCACCAGATCCAAGAGCACCTTGATACCCCGTGCGTGGGCCTCGGCGACGACCGCGCGCAGCGCAGCTTCACCGCCGATTTTCGGATCGACCTGCCTGGACTCGAGGGGCCAATAGCCATGGTAGCCCGTGGTCGGGTGGCCGTCCCGACCTTCCCTCGGCTCGTCGGGATTCAGGTACACGGGAGATAGCCAGAGGGCGGTGACGCCGAGGGCGTCGAAGGTGCCCTGTTTCAGCTCGCTCAGCACACCGTACAGGGTGCCGCCCGCGCGGGAGGTCAGGGTGGAAGGTGGGGCCAGGGGCGCGCCGTCGTCGCCGCGAAAACGATCGATCACCACCTGGTAGAGCAGCCCTTGATCCCAAGCGGCCTGTTGGGGCTCGACGAAAGCGCTCGTCTTCGCGGAGGCAGACAAGCCATCTTCGTCGGCCGCCGTCACCGTGAGCGCGTAGCGCCCCCGGGGAAGATCGGGAGAGAGCAGCGCAAACTTACCCGTTTCAGGATCGCTCGAAAGCACGGAGAACGAGCGTCCGTCGTCGGTTTTGGCCTGGATCGACGACGAAGAAAGGGCCGCTCCGCCCGGGACGGCCCACAATGTCCCAGACAACGAGACGCGGGTTCCTTGGACCTCGACGCTGTCGATCTGGACCTCCGGCGTTTGGCAGGACGGCACGAGGGCCAGGGACGCCTCGTCGTCGCCACGCCAGGTGGAGAGCGGGTTGTAGGCGTCGAGCTTTCTTACCCCGTCTTCCACCACGAAATAGGCATGCTCCCCGGGGGGGAGGTTCAGCCGTGTCATGTGCCAACCGTCGCCGTAGCGCGGCATCGGCACGGCCTCGCGAAAGTCGTCCCAGCTCCCGAGGGCGTACACGTCGGTGTTGACCGACGCGGGCCGCGCCCAAATCGCGAACGAGCAGGTGCGCTCGGGGTAAGACGACGCGCTGCACGTGGGCAGAAGGGCTGCTGCCACGGTAAAGAGCACGACGGGCGGCCAGATCCAGCGCACGGACCAAGCAGTATGGCAAAAGACAGGGGGGCAGCAAACGGCGCAAATGCCCGTCGCTCCGTGGTAGCCTCCCCGCGTGCTCCGTCGGCTTGCCCTCGTCGGTTTGGTTTTCGCCTCGGGATGCGCCGAGAACGGCCCTGAGTCGAGCGTGGCGCCGCTACCGAGCGCCCTGATGCCCGCGGTCCAGGGCGCGGTGCAACCGCAATTCCCGCCGAACCGCATGGTCGCCCCCGCGACGACCGCGCCCACGCGACGGGTGGACCCCGAAGACGACCCCTTCGAAGAGCCGCGTGCCCCCACCGAGACCCCGCCTCGCGGCGACGTTGAGCTATGAAACGCCTGGTTTTGTTGCTGTTTTTTGGGATTGTCGCGGCTGGCTGTTCGGGGGGTCCGAAGCCTTTGCCCAAAGGACCACCTCCCGAATACGAGCCGGCGCGCGACTACGACGGGGGCACGGCGGGCGACGAGCTACCCGGCGCTCCCTGATTCGGCATAGCGGTTGAGGGCCTGGGAGGCGTCCGACAGCTCCTGCAAGATGTCGTGCTCCCAGCCCTCCGCGAGGGCCTCGGTCATCGCGGCGATGTACCAAATCATGCCCTGACGCCCGGCGGTGAAGCGCGTCCAAAGCGCCGAGCCATCGCCCGCCGCGCGGCCGTAGCGCGCCAGATCGCGCAGGATCGATTGGGTGTTGTGCAGCTTGTCGGCGGCGATCACCAAGCGGGTGCGGCCGTCGAGGCCGCGAATCCGCGCGATGTGAGCCTCTTTGCGCTGACGCCAGGGCAACTTGGGCCGACCGTGCGCGTCCGTCGCGGCCTCCACGATGCGCGCAACGTCGTCGCCAAAGCGCTGACGAAGCACTTCGACGCTCACGCCCTGATCTTCGACCACGTCGTGGAGCAGCGCCGATATGGCCTGATCTTCGTCGCCGCCATACTCGCCGACGAGGGCCGCGACGGCCAAAAGGTGCGTGACGTAGGGCGCGCCGTTGCCCTTTCGCGCTTGATTTTCGTGCGCTTCTGCGGCGAACGCGAGGGCCTCACGGAACCGAGCACCGTAGATGGGCCCTCGCAGCTCTTCGCTCACGCTTGCCTCTTGACGTATTCGTACTCGACCGGATTGCCCTTGATGCCGTGGGGCGGAGGCGCAATCCAATGGGCCATTCCGTTGGGCTCGTAGACCGGCTCGCGCATCAAGCTCGCCACGTAGGCGTCGTCGGCCTCGCTCGGCAACCAATCGCCCTTCTTGGCCTCCCACTGCTCTTTGGACAGCGGGTTGCCCTCCGGATCGAAGTGCATTCCGGCATAGATGCCCGTCTGGCGGTGGAACCTGCGGCTCGGCAAACGCAGGGTAAAATCGATGCCTTCATCGGCGATCGCGCGGTTCCATTTGTCGACGCCACGCTGTGAATCGATCACGTACTCGTCGCGCAGGATCTCGTTCATGGCGTTGCGCAGCGGCACCTCTTGGCGCTCGAAGCGGGGAGCGGCACCTTCGACGGGGGAAGGCACATCCATGCCGTAGGTGCCTTCCAGGGCCACGTGGTCTTCGTGGCGATCTTCCTTGGCGCGCCCCTTGAGGCCGGCGGCAAAGAAGCTCGCCGCGTTGGACGAAATCTCACCACCGAACAGATCGAGCGAGACCGAGTACCAGAAGTTCAAGAAGCGCTGAATCGTGGGCAAATCGATGCCGCCCTCGGCGCGCACGTCGCCGTTCTTGTTCTTCTTCATCAGCTCGCAGGCCCGGCGAACGACGCGCAAAATGCCTGTTTCACCGACGAACATGTGATGCGCCTCTTCGGTGAGCATGAAGCGCGTGGAGCGCGCCAAGGGATCGAAGCCGCTCTCGGCGAGCGCCAAGAGCTGGTATTTGCCGTCGCGATCCGTGAAGTAGGTAAAGAAGAAGAAGCTGAGCCAGTGTTTGCAAGGCTCGTTGAAGGCGCCCAAAATGCGGGGTTTGTCGGGGTTTCCGCTGCGCCGATCGAGCAGGCCTTCGGCCTCTTCGCGGCCGTCGCGGCCGAAGTAGGTGTGGAGCAAGTACACCATGGCCCAGAGGTGACGCCCCTCTTCGACATTGACCTGAAACAGGTTGCGAAGGTCGTACAGCGAAGGGCAGGTTTGGCCGAGCAAACGCTGCTGTTCCACGCTCGCGGGCTCGGTGTCGCCTTGGGTGACGATCAAGCGACGGAGGGCGTTGCGGTGCTCGCCGGGGACCGTTTGCCAGGCGGGCTGACCGTAGAAATCGCCGAAGCCAATCGTTCGATCGGGGATCGGATCGGCGAGGAAAATTCCCCAGCGATACTCGGGCATTTTGACGAAATCGAAGTGCGCCCAGCCCTCGTGATCCACGCTCACGGCGGTGCGCAAATACACGAGGTCTTCTTGAAAGCCCTCGGGCCCCATCTCCTTCCACCAATCGATGAAGCGGGGTTGCCACGCCTCGAGGGCGCGTTGCAGCTTCTTGTCCGCGCTCAGGTCGACGTTGTTGGGGATCCGCTCGGAATTGACGACAGCGCTCACGTTCTCCTCCAATCGAGCTCGGGCCGTTCGGGGCGGCCGTAAAGCGACAAAGCGCCGCGCGGTCCGACCGCGTTCGGGCGCTGAAAAATCCAATTTTGCCAAGCCGAAAGCCGCGCAAAAATCTTGGTGTCCGAGGTCTCTTGGCCGGCAAATCGCAGGTTGGCCTCCATGCCGGTGAGCGCGTCGGGCGAGAGGCTCACGCGCTCTTCGACCGCGAGGCGCACCTCGTCTTCCCAATCCATCGCGTCGGGCGTGAACGTCACCAAGCCGTCGTCCATGGCGCTCGGCGCGTCCCACGTGCCCTCGCCATCTTCGACGCGAGCGCGCAACGCGGCGACACGCGTGGGCTCGCCCAAGAAGCGCGTGGCGAGCCGCGTGAGCGCGTTCGACATCGGCAGGGCGCCGAAGGACAGCGCGGTGAGCCCGACAAAAGCGGCCTCGCCACCGTCTTCGGAGCCGTCGAGCATGTACGTGCGATCGGCTGCCAAGGTGAGCTCGAACAGGCTCCCCACGAAGCACGAGCCCGGCTCGACAAGGGCGAAAAAGCTCTTCGCCGTGAGATCGAGGCGACGCAGCGTGCGCGCCATGTGCAACACGATTTCGCGCGCGAGCCAGTCGGTCTTAGCAAGGGCCGCGAGGGCCTCGTCGTGGGCGCGGACGGCCGCGTGATTGCCCCGCGTGGAGAGCAGCACGAGCCCCACCTCCGGGTAATTGAAGCGCAGATCGAGCAGGGCCAGATCGAGCTCGCGAAAGGCTTGCAAAGCCCAGGTGCTCGCGCCCTGCGCGCGGAGCGCCTCGGCCGTGGTCGGAGCCTCGTCCTCGGGGCCCAACATCGTGATGCGCGCGACGCGCGACGACTTGTCGACGTGCAATGCGACGTAGCGGTAGTCGGTGGTGACGACGTCGTCGCCCTCGTGACGGCTGCCTTCGATGGTCGGGAGAGGCAGTCCGGGGCCGGATTTCTCGGCCGTTTTTTCGGCCAGGGCCTTGGCGCGCGCGAGGACCTTCTCGTCGAACTTGCTGCGCGGGATCACGTCGTCGACGAGGCGCCAATCCTTGGCGCGCTTGCCGCGCACCCCCTCGGCGAGCGTGGAGAAGACATCGGCGAGATCGCGGCGAACCTTGCGTTTGTCGACCAGCCGCGTGAGCCCTCCCGTGCCGGGGAGCACGCCGAGGAGCGGTGTCTCAGGGAAGCTCACGGCGCTCGATCCGTCGTCGCAGAGCAGGATTTCTTCGCAGGCCAGGGCCAGCTCGTAGCCGCCCCCCGAGGCCACGCCGTTCAACGCCGCGAGG
>CAYLJT010000453.1:6598-7158 GCA_964383995.1 uncultured Polyangiaceae bacterium | reverse complement strand
TCACTCGAGCCGGAGCCTACGGCGCCCCGAAACGAGCTCCCAGAAAGGTACAGGGCTTCTACCCACGGATCCGCCAAGCAGCACCTCGATTTTCGG
Organism: uncultured Polyangiaceae bacterium; assembly: GCA_964383995.1. GTDB lineage: Bacteria > Myxococcota_A > Polyangia > Polyangiales > Polyangiaceae > CAYLJT01. The sequence continues at coordinate 7,062 of CAYLJT010000453.1, read as the reverse complement.
CTCGGCCGAGCACAGGGGCTGTGCGCGAGGGGAATTTTCGATATCGTTTGCTCCCATGGCAAAGAGCAAAGAGGTCGACGCCTGGTTCGAGCGCTACGACAACCCCATGAAGGCCGTAGTGCTTCGTGTCCGAGACATCATACTGGGCGCCGACCCACGGGTGCAAGAGTGTATCAAGTGGCAGGCGCCAACCTTCACCTTCGAAGGCAACCTGGCGAGCTTCTACCCGAAGTCGAAGCAACACGCGAGCCTCATGTTTCACCAGGGCGCGCTGATTCCAGGCGATCACCCGCGGCTGGAGGGCACGGGGGATACGAGCCGGGTCCTCAAGCTCGCGAGCGTCGCCGAAGCGGATGCGGCGAAGGCCGACCTCGTGCGCATCGTGAAGGCCTGGTGCACCTGGCGCGCGGGGGCCGCGAAGCCGGCTTCCGGCGCGGGGAAGGCGTCGAGCTCAACGACGGTGC
>CAYLJT010000453.1:0-6498 GCA_964383995.1 uncultured Polyangiaceae bacterium | reverse complement strand
CTGCCAAGGACAAGGTGCCTGCCAAGGACAAGGTGCCTGCCAAGGACAAGGTGCCTGCCAAGGACAAGGTGCCCGTCACAGGGAAGGCCTCCGTCAAAGGGAGGGTGTCGAGCAAGGGGGCCTTGGCAAAGCGGTGATCGCGTCGGCCTCGACCCCTTACGAATGCCCTCGCTAGCGCCATCAGGCATAGGCCTCGTCGATCATCGTCAAGACGACGTTGCCTCGTTTTCGCCCGCTGTCGACGCGAGCGTGCGCTTCTTGGGCGCGCGTCCATGGGTAGGTTCCGTCGATCACGGGCTTTAGCTCGCCTGCCGCCGCTAGCTTGGCAAGGTAGGTCAGGTCATTCACACTCACCGAGGGTAGACCTGCGATCACCTTCTTCCCACTCGCCTTGCTGGGCCGCTCCAGACCCAGCGCCTGCGCGAACGAGCCATGGACGACGACCAGTCGGCCCCCTTCCGCGAGCGAGCGCTCGCAACGCGCGAACGACGTGGTCCCCGTCGTTTCGAGGATGATATCGTAGACCTCGCCGTTCTGGGTGAAGTCCTCCTTCGTGTAGTCAATGACCTTGTCGGCCCCGAGGGAGCGCACGAGCTCCACGTTGGCCGTGCTGCAAACGCCGGTCACCTGCGCGCCAAAGTGCTTTGCAATTTGCACCGCGGCGCTGCCGACGCTGCCCGAGGCGCCCAACACAAGGACCTTGTCACCGGGCTGCACCTTGCCTTTGTCGCGCAGAAAGCTCAGCGCCGTCGTGCCACCGAACGACAGCGCGGCAGCCTCTTCGAAGGAAAGGTTGGAAGGCTTTCGTGCGATGAGCCCGTCTTCGGGCAGCACCCTGTGCTCGGCGTGGGCGCCGTAGTCGGCGCCCGTGAAGGCGAAAACCTCGTCGCCCGGCGCAAAGCGTGTCACCGATGCACCCACGGCCTCCACGACACCGGCCAGCTCGGTCCCGAGCACGGGCTTGCGCGGGCCGAAGACACCCAAGAAGAGCCTCCCCAGGAGCCTGAACCCGGGCGGCATCGACAGGCTGCGCGCGCGCCAATCCCCGGCGCTCACGGTGCTGGCATGGACGCGAATCCGCACCTCGTTCTTGCCAACGGCGGGCATCGGCACCTCGCCCATCGTCACCACCTCTGGGGCGCCGTAGCGCTGGTAGACGAGGGCCTTCATGACACGCGAATCGACCTGGCTTGCTTGGGCTGTTTGCTTGCTCATGCCCATGTTTTAGGCACTCGGAGCGGCAACGTAAATTGACTACAAGCGTGCTTCTGATATGCATTTTTGTATGGATTGGCGTTCCGTAAAATTCGACTGGAACCGGGCCCGGGCCTTCCTCGTGACCGCAGAAGAGGGCTCTTTGTCGGCTGCGGCGCGGGCGCTCGGCATGACGCAACCCACGCTGGGGCGCCAGGTGGACGCTCTGGAAGACGAGCTCGGCGTCGTGCTCTTCGAGCGTGTCGGGCGGGGCTTCACGCTCACGCCGAGCGGCGTGGAGCTGCTGGAGCACGTGCGGGCGATGGGCGAAGCCGCCAACCGTGTGTCGTTGACCGCGACCGGTCAATCGCAGTCCATCGAAGGAACCGTGTGCATCTCCGCGAGCGAGGTCTACGCCGCCCTCGTCCTGCCGCCGATCATCGCCAAGCTGCGGCGCGCCGAGCCTGGAATTCGCATCGAGATCGTGGCATCCATCAAGGCAAGCGACCTGAAGAGGCGGGAGGCCGACATCGCGCTCCGCAACTTCGCGCCCAGCGAGCCCGACCTGATCGCGAAGAAGATCTGTGATGTGCCCGCCCGCCTCTACGCTGCTCCGAGCTACCTCAAGCGCCTAGGAAACCCGAAGAGCCCGGCCGACCTCAGCCGGGCCGACTTCATCAGCATCGACGGCTCCGGCGCGTTCATGCGAGGGCTCAACGCCATGGGCCTCCACCTGACCGAGAAGAACTTCCCTATCCTGACCGAGAACTACCTTGTCATGTGGGAGCTCGTGAAGCACGGCCTAGGCATTGGCATCCTCGACGCAACCATCGGCGACCGCGAGCCAAGCGTCAAACGCGCCTTGCCAAGCCTAGCGCCGCTCATGTTTCCTATCTGGCTCGTGACCCACCGCGAGCTGAGCACGACGCGGCGCATTCGCGTGGTGTTCGACCTGCTCGCGCAGGAGCTGAGCCTGCCCAAGGGCGGCGCAGCGGGCTGAGCGACCAACGCGGGCAGGAGCCATCAGCTCCCTTGCATGCGTTGTTTGAAGGTCAGCGCGATGAACTCGGCGGGCCGGATCATGGCCAGGGTCACCTGAACGATCATGTACCCCTCCAAGATGTCCTGGCCAGTCATGGTGCTGCCGAGCCCGCACTGCACGGTGAACGCCTCTTGCGGGTTGGCACCCATCAACCCACCTTGACCCCAGACAGCCTGTAGGAAGCTTGAGATCATGGACTTGACGGAAGTCCACGTATTGGCGTTGTTGGCCGCAAACACGAATGGATCGAGCGCGTTTTTGATCGATTGCTCAATGTAGATGATGGTGCGCCGAACCTGGATGTAGCGCCAGTCGTTGCTGTTGCCGTCGAGGGTGCGCGCGCCCCAAACCAGCGTCCCTCGGCCGGTAAATTCGCGGATTGCGCAGATCGCCTTGCCGTCGACGGGCACATTCATGTCACTTTGCTGGTTGTCGTCGATCTTGACCATGGGACGGATGACGGCAGCGATCCCGACGTTGGCGGGAGCCACCCAGACCCCCTGCGTCTGGTCGACATTGGCATACACCCCGGCCATGGCGCCGCTCGGCGGAAGCTGTCCGAGCTTTTGAGCCATGACGCTGTACGCCTGGCGGAGGACCGGCAAGGCTGCGGTAAGGTTCTTGTCGAGCGTGGCGTCGTAGCGGGTCGAGATGCCGTCAATCAGGTCGTCGACCTGCTTTTTTCGAGCTGGGTCACCTTGGAATACAATCCCGGACTCGGCCTTGAGCTGGTCTTTCAGAAGCGTAAGCTGGGCGGCGTCGCCGACCTTGAAGTTGGTGTAGTTGACTTCGTCCACCGGCACGATCGACGTGGCGAGCGCGGGAGCGTACGCAGCTCCGTAGCTCAGCGCGCTCTTGACCTGAGCGCGGAAGGTTTTGATCAACGCGGCCAGTTGTCCGTTGGGATTGCCAGCATAGTCAATTGTGTCGATCCCGTGGATGTCGACGATGGCCATGCGGTCTTGGAGCGAAGCACCCTGGTCCAGCATCTTCTGGTTGAACGAGGCAAAATCGCCGACCGGGAGTAGCAGCGCATCGGGCGCGACAAGCAGGGTAGGTCCAACCTGGCTTTGGATCGCTGCCAGCCCCGTCTCCATCTCTGCCAAGGTGGGGGCGGCGGCGTCATTGTAGAGCCCGACAGCGACGATGTAACAATCGCTGCCCCCGTTGGCGAAGAAGAGCCGCAGGCTATTGTAGAGGTAATATCGGGACCTGTCGGACTGCTGCAACACGTCGTAGCTGCCACCGATGACCACATCGTTGTTCGCGGCGCTGCCCGTCTGGATGGCGAAGGTAGCCTGGCAACCGCCGCCGAAGATGGCCTCGAAGTCCGCGAGCGAAGCGATTTTGACCGGCGTACGGAGCATCGACTTGCCATCGAAGCTCGCCCGTTGGGTATAGCCGATAAACGCGGGCACAGCGGTTTGAACGCCCGCCATGGAGGGCGGAAAAGCGTCGACCTCTGCGATGTAAACACCCGGGGCATTCGGCGGTGAGCGGGTAGGCATTCGAGGCTCCTTGGCTCTGGTGGGAGGTCGGAGGGTGGATCGAGAACGGGTGAGGCGTCAAGGTCGCGGTGCGCAGCTCGTTCGCGAGGCGTCGACGGCGGGGCGCGAGGTTAGATGCTTGCGCAACCTGGAAGAGGTGCGAGGCGTCCTGTGGTTGCCGGGTGAAGATGACCGATTGCAGCACCAAGCAAAATGCGTTTAGGGTCTGCGCCCATGGGGCAACGTAGCAGCACGGAGACGATCGCCGCGATATTGGCGGCGTTTCTAAGAAAGCGCTCTTGGAGACAGGTCGAGCTTGCACGTCATATCGACGTTGGCGTAGCCACCGTGCGAAAGCGGCTGGCGGAGCTTGAAACGGCGGGGGTGCCCCTGCACCGCGAAGAGGATCCTCCAGACATCTGGTGGAGCGTGGAAAAAGACTGGTTTCCCAACGCCGTTCTCTTCGCGCCCAGCGAAGCGGCCGGGCTCTTGCGTCACGCGGGACCGCTACCTGGCACGAATCGTCGCGGCCCTTCCCGTACAGCTCGCGGCCGTCGGGCGCGCCTTACCGGGTGTCGTCGCACCGCAATCGTCTGAGACAGAAGAGCTGCATCTGCTCAAGGTCGAGGACGCGCTTGCGGCTCGAAAGACCCTTGACATGAAGTACTACTCGGCCAACCGCGGGGCCGTGGAGCAGCGGCGTGTTTCGGTCCAGCGCATCACCGTGGGGCCGCCGGCACGATTTCTCGCGGTATGCCACCGTGATGGCTCGCTCAAGTGGTTTCGAGTCGACAACGTGTTGGGCTCTCGCCTCGATGACACGGACGAATTTCGCTCGGCCGAAGGTGTCGCCGTCGACGCTACAATGGCGGCCAGTCTGGACGGTTTTCACGGCGGGGGGCAGCCTCTCGCTTGCGCCTTTCTTGTGCGAGATCCCGCCTCCCGCTGGGTAAGCTCGAACCTCCTGGAGGGGATGGTGGTGGAGCACGCCGAGGGAGGTGTCCGGGTCGTCATGCACACGGCCAGCGTTCAACGCCTCGCCCGCTTTGTTGTGGGTCTGGGTGCCGACGCCGTGTCGGAGACGCCGGAGCTCGCTGCGATGGTACGGGAGCTGGCGCAGGGGGCCCTCGACGCCTGCGCGGGGGCTCGTTAGAAAAGCCACGCTGAACATTTGTACTGTGCGCTCTAACGCCTCGACCTGTTCGAGCCCACGTCATCTCTACCCTCTGCTGCGCACAGGCGGGGCACGCCCGTTCTTGCATAGCAATGGAGAGAAACATGGGCGCGTGGGAGATGTTCGACGGTGAGAGTCAAAAGGGTCCCCTTACCGAAGGCGAGGTGATTCTTGCCATCGCGGACGGCCTCGCTCCAACGACCCTGGTGCGACGGACGGGGGAGCTCGAATGGCTGGGCCTGCGGTCCTATGCTCCGTTTGCCCTTGCTCTGGAGCGCCGCTCCGCCACCCCTGCAGGGTCCACGGCTGCGTCCCGCGCGCCCGTCGTTCAGCCTTGGCAGATTGGAGCCGCGGTGGCCGTTGCGGCCGTGATAGTCGCGTGCATCGCGGCCCTTGCAGGTAAGAGCTCTGGCTCTGTCTCGGACGTTGTGGCCGACCCAGGCGCGCCGCGCGAAGCGCAGGTGGACAAGGCCGCCGCCACAGCCGACGCCCCACCGCCCGTCCCGAAGGTGAATCCGGTCGCAGAAATTCAGGCCAAGCTCACCCTTGCCGACGCTGTCGCCTACGCCCGCCCCGTGATGGTGGATCGCTTCAACGCGTCGAGCCCCGGTACCTTGCTGCTGACCGTGTGGGCCCTCAAGATGATGACATGGGAAGATGTGGCGGTTGCCGTCGACGAAACCTCCCACGCCCTCGTTCAGAAAGACGCTGACGCCGAGCGAGGAAAGCGACTCTGCGCGCGAGGAACCATCATCCAAATCGAAGCCCAAAAGGATGCCATGGGTACATTCTACAGCGGACTCTTGATGTCCGGCAGTGGCAAGCTGTACAACTACCACGCGGTTGGCAGCAGCGGCGACCTTGTCGCGCATAGCCCCGCCCGGCTTTGCGGCGTGGTTACGGGCCTCTACGCATACAGTAACAGCGGTGGAGGCACCGGGCACGCCGTCGACATGGTGGGTATGTTCGACCTGCCGGCGAATCGACCGAAGAAATAGCGGGCCGTTTGCGTGTAGGCCTTGCAGCAACGGGGACTCCTTGCGTGGTCGGGCGCCTTGACGTATTCTGCCGACCACTGTGCTGCTGCCGCCCACTTCAGAAGACCTCCTGCGTGACGAAACCCGTCCGTATTTTCTCTTCTGGACCGACGTTACCGTGGGTGGTTTGCGAACCCTTCTTCGCTCCTCCGATCTAGCCGAGCGAGCCTATTGGATGGGAGCCCTCTTGCGCGAGGCAAACACGCGGGACGTGTGGCTGTTTGTCAACCCGACCGAGGTGAGGGCGCTATGGCCACATCTGCTTCGCTATTTGGGAAAGAGTCGCCCCATGTGGGCCTACTTGCTCGGTATGGGTGAGTCCATCTGGCCTCCGGTTGCCTCTCGCGGGGCTGTCCGTGGCTAACGCCCTGGACAGGCGGGTCGTTCCTGAGCCCGTGGTGCGGCTGATACTTGCTTGTCAGGCACGGGTGCCGTGCCACCTTGGCGGCGGAGCTGCGCTGAGCGGCCTCTTCTTGCATCATAGGCGTACACGCGACGTGGACCTTTTTTGCCACCAGCCGGACGAAGTGCGCGAGCTTGTTCGGGACCTTCCGCGTGTCACCC
>CAYLJT010000452.1:0-7171 GCA_964383995.1 uncultured Polyangiaceae bacterium | reverse complement strand
CAGCGACGTCGACGGTGTGTACTCCGCCGATCCGCGCGTCGTCGCCGCGGCGCGGCATGTCCCTCAGCTCGACCACGCGGTGCTGCAAGAGATGGCCGAGAGCGGCGCCAAGGTGTTGTGCGCGCAGGCCGTCGAATGGGCGCGTCGCGCGGGCATCGCCATCTACGCGCGCTCCACCTTTGACTCGGACAAAGGGTCGGCGCGCGAGACCGTCGTGCGGCGCTTCGGGCCCACCGAGGAGCACCGCGCGCGCGCCGTGGTCGGGGAGAGCAACGTCGTCCTCGGGACCTTCGAAGACCCTTCGCGATTCGATGCGCTCGTCGCTGCCGCGGGGCAGGGGCGGGTGCCTTTGAAAGATGTGTCGGTGGGTCGCCGAGGCGGCACCTTCTTGGTGTCCCTCCTGAATGTTCCGGATTGGGAGGCCCAAAAGCCCAAGCTTGTGGCTGCGATTCCCAGCCTCGTGTTCTCGGAAGGGCAGTGCTTGGTGAGCGTCGTGGGTGACGGCTTCAACGCGACCTCCGAGCCCTTGCAGCGCTTTCTCAGCACGTTGTCCGGTCTCGGGATCGAGAGCGCGCTTACGCTTGCCACGCCTCTTCGCCTCTCGGCTGTGGTTCCCCAGCACGTGAGCGGCGACGTCCAGCGCGCCTTGCACAAGACCTTCGTTGAAAACGATCTCGCGCGGGATTGAGGCTTTTCTGGGGGCATGACGATTTCGTGATCGATTCGCTTGGGGCCGGCCATGCCCGACCGTCGCGCCGTGTGCGCGGTGGTGGTTCGGTCTTTGGAGGTTTCATGCGTCGTTGGGCCTTGCTTGCGTGTGTTCTTTCGACAATTTCTTGGCTGGCTGGCTGCGGTGACGAGGTGGTCTCCGACTCGACTGCGGCGACGGCCTCGTCGTCCGGCGGCGAAGGGGGCAGCGGAACGGGAGGTAGCTCGACCGGCGTCGGCGCCGGCTCGGGGGTGGGCGGCGAGGGCACCACCAGCGTGACCACGTCGGGCGCTGGGGGCGCCGCGTCCACCTCCTCCACCACGTCGAGCGGAGCGGGCGGCGCTCCAACTTGCCCCGGCGATCAGCCGGCTGAAGGCGACGCGTGCTCCCCACAAGGGTTGCTGTGCGCGTTTGGAACCACGCAGTGCTCCTGCGACTTCAATGGTTGGAGCTGCAACGATTGCCCCACGGATCAGCCCGCCGATGGCTCCCAGTGTCCAGGTGGCGGTGGGCCTGGCATGGGCCCGCCCGATACCTGCGGCTACGGCGCCATCCAGTGCAACTGCATCATGGGCAGTTGGGACTGCGCCACGTGCCCCGACAACCAGCCGAATGACATGGATGCCTGTAGCGATCCAGGCCTTACATGCCTGTTTGGCTCGACGTCTTGCGACTGCTTCATGGGCGACTGGCATTGCACGGAACCGTGCCCGCCGAACCAGCCCAACCCCGGTGATCCTTGCCAGGGCGGGCCGATGCAGACTTGCGATTACGGTGGAACCACCTGCGTGTGCTTGCAGGGTCAATACTTCTGCAACTGACATCCATCGTTGTTGAAGCTCAGTGTCGGCGGGGCCTCTCGAGCGCCACGAGGCCTGCTCCCGAGGCCACCCACACGACCTCTCTGCGGTGGTCCCACGAGAGGGCAAAGGTGCCTTCGCTCGAAGCCAACTTGGACACCCTGCGCGGGGCCCCTCCCACCCCCACCTCCAGCAGCCAGGTCTCGGCGCGGTCGGCCACCACGGCGAGGAGCGCGGCGTCGTCTCCGTCTCCGGCGAACGTCAGGGCCCGAAGCCCGCGCATGTCGAAGTGCTCGAAGGTGAGCCCAAAATCCCTCGAAACAGCGAGGCCCAGCGCGGGCGCAAAAAGCCCCACGACCTGACCGTCGGCGGTCGCCGCGAAGCGCGCGTCTTCGGCTACGGCAATGGCCATTTCGCCATCGAGCCGTTGGCTCGCCACGGCCTCGTCGTCACCCCGTACGCGCTCCAAGAAGGCTTCGTTTCCCGAGGTCACGAGCATCACGAGCGACGCGCCGCTCGCGCACGCCGCGAGCACGCTGTCTCGGACACGAACGGCCGCTGGCACGGTATCGGCGCTGAAACGGTAGACCGCGTCGCCTACCTGCGCCCAAACGTGATTCGGAGCCGCGGTCAGCGTGGTGTCGGCGTCGGCCGCCAAGGATCCCGCCGTCCAACCCTCGCCCTGGGCGTCCTTCGTACCCACGATGCGGTGCCCCGCCACCGCGATGAGCCCGTCGCCCAGCGCGCACAGACTGCGAATCGCGCCCCACGTAGGGCCCCCGCGCCGCGTTCGTCGGGCCCCTTCCTCCAGCCAAAGCACGCCCGCCTCGGTCCCCGCCAACACCGCGCCGTCGCGCCCCATCGCGACCGCCGTGCACGGCACTTCCACGCCGAGATCCTCACGCACGAGCCACGGAGCCGCGGCCACGGGCCAGCTCGAGATCTCGACGTTGGGCGCCTCGGGCAGGCGAATTTCGCCCCAAGTGTCTGCGTGATCGGGACCGTCGTCGGCGTCGAGCGCAGGCAGATCGTCCTCGTCGATGCCGCCTTCTCCCGCGTCTTGAAAGCCCTCCGCCCCTTCGTCGTCGGGGCTCTCGGGCACCCCTTCCATTCCGTCGACGTCGTCGGTCGCGACGCCTTCGTGGCCGTCGTCCAGGCCAAAATCGGCGCCGATACGCAGGGCATCGTCGATCATCCCGACGTCGATCGGCGCATCCCCGTCGTCGCCCGCAGTGAGCGCGTCGTCCACGTCGACCGTCGCGCCGATGTCCAGGTCGCTCGCGCTGGAATCGTCGAGAGAAGGCGAATCGTCGTCTTTGGTAATGAAGCCTTCATCCACAGGCACGAGGTCGGTCGCCAGCTCTTCTTCGTTCGCTGCGTACACGTGGTCCTGGGCAAAATGCGCCATGGATGGCGAATATCATGGGCACGCCGCGGGCGTGATCTCGCCACCGTGACTTTATCTCCCACGGTAGCGGTGCAATGGTCCCCCTCCCGTGGGAACGACGGAAGTTGACCGAGCCGAGGCGCCGCAGGGTGTCAAGGGGCCGCGGGAGCGGCCCGCGCCGCTCACCGTCGCCGAGGCGAGCGAAGGGCTCTTTTGCTGCCCTCTCGACGTTCGCTCGGAGGACGTGGTGTTTGTGAAGGGGGTGCTCGAAGCGAGCGAAGGGATCGCCGTCTTGCTCGCGGAGTCGGGCGGCCGGCTGACGCTGGCCACGCCCCACGAACAGCGCGAGAGCCTCACGGCCCTCGTGGAAGACCTGCGATTCGAGCTTCGTTTGGAGCCCGGAGAAGCCCTTTGAACGGTCCGCCTGACAGCAGTGATGGGCGTCGCGACGTCGACGCGGTGCCCCGTCCTCACGCCACCGATCCGCGCATGCACGCGGCCTGGCGCGAGTGGCTGATGGCCCTCGCGTCGGACGCCGAAGCGGCCCTCGCGACGGCCGACGTGTACCAGTCGCTGTCGGACGACGGACGGAACGCGTGGCTCGACGCCCTCGTCGAAGACGCCCCCACGCTGACCGTGCCCCCCGTCGCCCTCTATGCGCCGCTCATCTCCGTCGAAATGGATCTCGAGCGGCGCGCCCGCATGATCGACGCGCTGAGCGCCGACGATCCGTGGCAGGCGCCGCGCGCGGTCTACGCCGTCTGCGGCAGCGATCGCGAGGGCGCACGCCTCGTGGCCCTCGTGCGCAACCTGTACCTCGACTTCGTCGAGGTGCTGCTCTGTCGACACGCGCGTGACCGCGGGTTTTCGTGGGTTCGACACGATCCGTTCATTCACGACCGAGACGCTCCGCACGCAGGAAGCGTGGTCGACGGCGTCGCCCTCGAGCCCGTCCCGATCAAGCCCGCGGTTGAAGAGCTCGCTCACGCGATCCTCGCGCATCGCCGTACGGGCGAAGAGCTCCCCGCGGCCCTGGCGTCCTTCGCCGACGTGTTCGACGCCCCCGCGGACAGTGAGCGCTGCGGTTAATTTTATGCGGTTTTTCCCGCTGATTTTGGGCGCCTTGGCGTTCGCGTTGGGGTGTAGCGCCGCACCCGAAGCGCCCCCGGAGGCCCCTGTCGCGCGGCCCTTGTCGGCGCGCGCAGTGAGCTTCTCCTACCGCACGCTGCGCGGCGATGAGCTCTCCAACGGAACGCTCCGCGGCCGCGTCAGCGTCATCGCCTTCATCGCGACGTACGACACCGCGTCGCAGGCCGAAGCGCAATTTCTCATGGGCGCGCTACGCAAACACACACCGCGCATCAACGTGGCCACCGTGGTGCTCGAGCCCGAAGAAAATCGCCCTCTCGTCGAGGTGTTCGTGGGGGCCTTCGACATCCAGGGCCCGGTCGCCATGGCCGACGCCGAGACGCGCGCGGGACGCGGCCCCTTTGCGGGCTTGCACCACGTGCCGAGCCTCGTGTTCCTCGACAAGCAAGGCCGCGAGGTCTACCGGCACATCGGCCTGCTTGGGCCCGACGACTTGGAGCGCGCGCTCATCGCGGTGGAGCGCGGCGAAGCGCCCTAGGGCAACCGCACGATCGTTTGATCTCAAACGATTAGCCCTCGTACGGCGGGCGCCCCGCGTCGCGGGCTGTCTCGAAGGCCTCCAGCATTTGCGCGAGGGGCTCGAAGTGCTCGGCCACCGGCGGAACAAAACTGTCCGCCGAGAACAGCGTGCGCGAGCTCTTGGCGATGGCCTCGTTGGGCGGTGAAACAAGGCATTTTTGTACGTTGCGGATGAGCTTCGCAGGCAGCCGCACGCTCGCCGCCACGACATCCGAAGGGATGGGCCCCGCCTTCGCCACGATCTGCACCTTGGCGTCGCCCCAGCCCGCGCGCCGCACGATGCCGGTCGTCGGATCGATGTACGCAAACGTCGCCCCCACGTCGGCCTCGCCGTCCATCACGGCCCGCGCGACGGCGTCGTGCACGCCCAAGAACTGCTCGGCCATGAACGCCGTCTCCAAGTTCACGCCCTCGGCCCGCAGCGCCGCGCGGATGATTTGGTAGCCCGCCGCGCTCTGCCGATCGACCCACGCCGCGCGCATCGCCACGAGGTCTTTCGGTGAGCGAATTCGCGTGTCGGCGCGCGAGAAAAGCACGGTAAAATACGACGATTCGCCGCCCCGCACGGGCAGCGCGATGGGCAGCACGCGCCCCCGTCCCATGGCCTTGAGCGCCAACAAAGGCGGCAACCAGGCCACGTCCACGTCGCCCAGCGAAAGGCTCTCCAAGAGCCGGCTGTAGTGCCACAGCCCGACGGGCTCGACCTCAATCCCCAGGGAGGGCGCGAGGGCCGCGCACAAGGTCTCCAGCCGTTCGCGCACGGTGGCGGGCTCCGTCGTCAGCGCGACGCCGATGCGAATGCGGGTTACCTCCGGGACTCCTTGATCTTGCCCCATCCGTTCAACATACCCCAATGCAAGGAGAAACAGGGAGAAGCGAGTATTTTCATCGCTAAGCTCCGCTTCTCAAAAGCCACGCGAGCCCGTCGATGCCCTTTCACCCAACTCCTTTGCATCTGCCATTTACGATCGGCATCGGGCGCGCGGTCGGTCCGCGAGTGGCCATCGCTCTCGCCCTTTTGTGCGGTTGCGGTGCGCGTTCGGAGATCGAGAGCGCGGGCGCCCCGAGCGCGGCGGGCACCCCACCGATCTGCCACGACGACGGAGGCGGAGGGGTCCCAGGCTGTGTGCTTCATGCCTACGACGTCGACGGGGCCGACCTCGGCGCAACGACGTTGAGCATCCTGGAAGATAGCGCGCCAGGCTCTACAGCCTCCTTGGATGGCTATTGGATCGTGGGCCTTTACCTTACAGTCTACGGTGGTGATGGCGAGGACCGTTATCTACAGATCAAAGGGGATCAAATTGACGCGTTGACCTCCGGCAGCTCGCTGCCCCTGGCGCAGGCGGCAGACGGCCTGGGGCCAAACCACGCGGCGGTGAGCTGGTGGGGGACGGGCACTGACTACTGGACGAGCACCACAGGCACGCTCGACGTCGTGGCCTTCGACGCTAGCCCCAGCGCGACGCAGGAGGTGCGTCCCATCCAGCTCGAAGCCTGCGGTGTGCCCATGTCGCCGGCTCCCGACATCCCCGGTAGCGCGCCCAACCACGCAACAGGGACGTTCACGATGGACCTGTCCTGTCGACTGGAGAAGTTCCAGTATATCCCCCTCCATTGACCATGAGCGCCTTTGAGTCGAGCCTATGTCATAGGTGCTCGAACTAGGCTCTTCCTGTCCAGATCGTCAATCGCTCGTGGCCGATGGAGACTGACGTGTTGGGCAAGAACAGGTCAGTTTGGGCTGCTGCTCACTAGGCCCGATGGATCCCTGAGCGTGGCTCTGGAGCGCCGAAGGAGCAAATGCAAAAAGGAGCCGAGAGCGCGTGGCTCCCAGCTCCCTTTTGCTGCGAAACGAGCCGTTACTCGGCCGCGATCGCTTCGGCTTGGTAGCTCGTCGTCGTGTCGTGGTGCTCGAACACCGCGCGCGAGGCGAGCTTCTTCACGAGCGGCGCGAAGCGCTCCTTCGCCTTGCCCTTGAGCAGGTCGCGCACGACCTCGTAGTCCTCGCGCAGCATGGCGTGGGTCTCCTCCGAGGTTGCGAACGCGTACAGCTCACGCGCCTTGCCGGGCGCCGCGTTGACCAGCTCGCGGGCGCTGCCCACGAGGTCCTTCGCGCTCTTCGCGAGGCGCTCGCTGCGGCTCATCGTGATGAGCGGCGCGACCTCGCGCACGAGGCAGGCGGCCGAGCCCGCCGCGAGGTGCGGGGCGCGGTGGAGCGGGCTCGCGTAGCGCGGGTTGGCTTCGAGGAACGCGCGCACCTGCTCTTCGGTCACGCCGCACTCTTCGTAGGCCTTGCGCAGCTCTTCTTCGGCGGCGATACGCGCCTTGAACATGTACATCTGCACGCGCGAGTAGAAGTTCGTGGCGCCGTCGCCGCTGGTTTCGACCGCGCAGAAGATGGTGCCGGGGTAGCGCGAGGTGATCAGCGTCTGTACGCCGTCCGAGACACCGCTGGAGGGCATGCAGCCAAAGGGCTTCACGCTCAGGGTCATGTGACACTTCTTGTGGATCACGTTGACGATGAGCTTGCCGACCTCCATGTGGCCTTCGCCGCCGCGCAGGTCGTTGCTGTAGAACTCGTCGGCGACCTCGGCCACCTCGTCC
>CAYLJT010000451.1:0-7179 GCA_964383995.1 uncultured Polyangiaceae bacterium | reverse complement strand
CTTTGCCCGTGCCGCTCTCGCCCAGCACCAGCACCGTCGCGTCTGCGCGACCCACCTTGGCGATGGCCGCGCGAAGGTGCCGGATCGCGGGTGCGTTGCCGACCATGGTGCGGGCCTCGGTCTCGGGCTCGTTCCGATGCTTCGTGGCTGTGGCCAAGGCGGTCGTGTCGTCGCGCAGCTCGCGGGCACGAAAGCGGGCCTCGATGCGCGCAAGCTCGAGCAAATCCCGCCGCGAAAGGAATTTGGCGCGCAGTTCGTCGGGCAGCGCCGCCGCCATTTCGTCGCGCACAGCGGCTGCCGCGTCGAGGTGGAAGGCCGCTTTTTCGGCGTCGCCGCGCTCGTCTTCCGCGAGGTGCATGAGCACGTGCGCCTGACGAACGATGTCCTCGTCCTCGGCGAACCGCCCAAGCCCGAAGGCCTCGCGGGCCAATTGGTCGAAGCGTTCGCCCTTCGCGCGCGCGAGCAACGCATGCAGAAGCTTGGTCTCGGCGGGGCCGTCCGCCGCGGTCGACACGGCCTCCGCGCGGCTGAGCGCCTCTGTCGCCCGCGTCGTATCGCCGTCTTCGAGGGCAATACGCGCTTCGACACGGTAGGCGTCGGCCAGACGGCCGCCGTGGCTCGCCGACGTGGCCAACGCGATGGTGGTCGCGATGGCCGACGAAGCGTCGAGGGTGCGGCCCTTTTCCAGGTGAACGAGCGCTGAGACCAAGGCGAAATGCCCCGCGCGCTCGGGCGACATGCCGGGCCCGCACGCTTTGCGACCGAAGGAAAGCGCCTGCTCGGCCTCGGCGACCAGGCCGAGCTTCACGCGAAGTTGAGCGAGGTTGGCGATGATGTACGCGAGGCGTTGGCGATCGCCGAGGCGGCGCAGCGCGTCGATGGAGCGCGTGAAGAGCCGCAGGGCCTCGACGTAGTCGTGACGCACCGTGGCGATCGTCGCGAGGTTCGCCAACGCGAACGCAACGGCCCGCTCTTCGCCCATTCGCTCCCCATCACCGAGCACGGACTCGAGCATCGTCGAGGCTTCGTCGCGACGCCCCGCGGAGAGCAGCGCGATGGCGCGATTGAGGCGCGCGCGCAGCTCGCCCACCGCGCTCCGCGCACGGGTCGCCTCCCACGCATCCTCGGCAAAATGGCGCTCGGCTTCGCTCCAACTGGCGCTCGCCAACAAAAGCTTGCCCAGAACGTTGCGCGCGAGGAGCCGCGTCTCGGCATCGCTGGCGGAGGCCATCGCCTCGTTCGCGTGAGCGCGCGCCTCGGCAAAACGTCCGGCCGAGCAACAAAGATCGGCTAGCTCCACGGCGGCCCGCGCCCGATCTTCGTCGGTGGGCGCGCACAACGAGGCGCGGCCCAAGCACAGCTCGGCCTGGGTCAAGTCGCCACGCGCGGCGCTCGCACGGCCGATCACCAGCAGCGCCGCGTAGGTTTCTCCGCCCTCCTCCACCGCGCCGCGACCAAACGAAAGTGCGCGGTCGAAATCGCCGAGCTTGAGCGCGATTTCGGCGGAGTGGAGCCTGCGAAGCGGAGCGTTCGCGACGTCGAGCGTGGCCTCGATCTGCTCCCAGCGTGCCCAAAAATCGCCACGCGTCCCGGCGTCCGTGATCGAGCCGATGGCCCCCAGCATGTGCCGTTCAGCCGCTTCGTCGGCGGCCCCACGGAGCGCAAATAGCTCGGCTGCGCGGGCCTTCGCCCACACGTCCGGCTCCTCGGCCAAGAGCTCGGCCACCGCCTGCACGTCGGCCAAGCTCTCTTTTGCGACCCCGCCCTCGGGCAGCTCCGAGCGCAACAAAAACGCTTCGCCCTCCGCCTTCACGAGGCCAAGCGCGATGAGGCCCTGCAGGGCCTCGGGGGCCCCCAAGGCGTGGAGCTGCCCCAGGGTCAGCGCGCGCCGCGCAAGGCCCAGGCGGACCATCAGGGCGCGTTCCGCTTCCGTCAGCTCGGTTGTCCGAGACACCGACACGCTGCGCAGTGAGCGACCCCAAAACGCTTCGACGACGTCGATGCCTGCGCCGCTCCCCACCTGCGCCAAGGCGTCGCCACCGATGGCCTCCCAAAACACGCGCATGTCGTCCGCGGAGGCGACATCGACCTGGTAGCTCGCGGGATCTTCGGCGACCTGCTCGGGCCCGCCCAACAAGACCAACAGCGTTCCTTGGGCCGCGTCTTCCGCGAGGCGACCGAGCTCGTCGATCACCGCGCGCCCCCAATGCGTGCGGCTTTCGGGGAGCGCCACCACGGCGCCGCGCACGCGCGCTGCGACGGCCCGCGCTTGTGCATCGGCGTCGAGCGAGACCGGCGCTCCCACACGAGCGGCAAGCTCCCGCGGCGGCTCGTCCAAAACGACGTCGGCCAACACGACCGCGCGCCGCCCAACCATTCGGCCGCGCCGCTGAATGTGCGCGCACAAAGCGGAGAGCGCGGACGGACCTCCAACCACCCGAAGAACCCCCGTTGCCTCGCGCTCACAGAGCCTTCGATCGAGGGCCGCCAAGCCCTCGGGACGCGGATCGGTGGCGGGACCGGGAGCGCTAAGCGAGGTACTGGCGAGGAGCGTAGCGAGTGCGTTCTCTGCCAAAGTGCTCCAACCCTATCAAGGATTGGCCGGGTTTTCTAGGGGTGTTGTGGTCCTTCGCGCAAAAAAAGGCGGGTCTCGATGGCGTCGAGGACCCCTGGCGGAGCCTCGCCCAGGAGCCGCGCGTGGGGCACCTGCGCGCAGGCCGATGCGCGATAGAGATCCAGAAGCTTCGGATTGAGGCGGCCAAGCGTCTCCAAATGCCGCTCGATTCCGCGCAAATCGCCACGACGCACGGGACCGGTCAGGGCCCTTGGCATGCCGAGCCCCTCCACGTTGTCGGCGACGCTGCGCAGCAGTGGGCCGAGCATCTGGGCCGCCGTTCGTCGCGGGACCCCGGCCTGCTCCAGCAAATCGATGCCGCCCGCCGCGAGGGCCGCCGCGCCGTTCGCCACCAGGCCCGCCGCCGCGTGGTACGCGACGCGGTCGAGCCCTTGGATGGTGCGGGGCTGGAAGCCGAGCAGCTTGCCCAGCGCGCGGGCCACGCGAACCGCGTGGGCGTCGCCGTCCACGTGGAGCTGACCGCCCTTTAGCCCCGGCGCGAACGTCGGATCGGCGAAGGCGATCATCGGGTGCATCTGCGCCACGGCCACGCGAGCGCTGCGAACGGGCGCGAGCGCTTCGGGACCCAAGGAACCCGCGCAATGCACCACGGCCACGCGCCGGCGCGGCCCGGGCAGAAGCCCCCGCGCGAGGCCCTCGGCCACGCGTGGAACATCGCCGTCGCGCACCGCCACGATCACGAGGTCCACGTCGAGGGGACGGTGCGGCAGGCCCTTGCGCGCGGGGCGCAGTGTGACCGCCACGCCAGCGCTGCGCAGTGCCTTCGCGAGGCCGCGCCCCACCTTTCCGGCCCCGTAAATGAACACGTTGCCGAGCGGCAGCTCGCTCATGGTCGACCTCGATACAGCCCGTGATTTTCGACATATTCGAGCACCGAGGCGGGAACCTTTGAGCTCAAACGACTTGCCCCGCCGCTGCCGAGGGTGCTGCGCACCTCGGTGCTCGAGATCTCCGGGAGCAGCGCCTCGGGCGCGCCGTCGACCGCGAAGCCCGCGCGACCCAAGACGAGCGGGGGGGCCACCGCCATGACCTCGTCGAAGCGGTACCACTTCGCCGCGTCCGCCAGCACATCGGCGCCGATCAGCAGCCGAAGCGCCCAGTTTGGCTGGGTGCTCCGCAGGTGCAGCAAGGTGCGCAGGGTCCGGCTCTCACCGCCGAGCTGACGTTCCACGTCGGACACCGTCACGCGGGGAAGCCAGCCGAGCGCCAGGGAGGCCATCGCCAAGCGGTCGTCGAAGGGGGCCAGCTCCTTGGCGAACGGATGCTGAAAAACGGGCACCACCACGATGGCGTCGATGGGCGCGGTGGACAGAGCGTAGGCGGCCGCGAGCACGTGGGCGACGTGAGGTGGATTGAAGCTCCCGCCGAAAACGGCGACGCGCAGGGACGCAGTCACGGCCGGCCGGGCTCTCCCTGGACGCGCATTTTGCTCGCGGGGGGCCCCGGGGCGAGGGACTCCTCGCCCACGACGACACCGCGCTCGTCGATGGTCTCGAGGCGCAAGCCGCCGCCACTGTCGTCGAGGATCGCCCGCCCACTGCTCGGCCCGAGCGCCCCCGGGGACACGAAAATGCGGGTTCCTACGCGTTTTATCAGGGGCATCGGGCTCTTGCCGAACACCAGCACCGCGGCGGCGGCGATGTCCTCTTCGTCCAGGGTGCTCTTGTCGAATACGAACAGCACCACCCGCCCATCGAACATCTCGATCGTGCGCGCCGGAGCCTCGGGCAGGGTCACGAAGGCCTTGAGCTCGAGCAAAGCGCGCTCTTTTCCGACAAAAGCGTCGATGGCGTCGGCGGACGCCTCCGCGCACAGGGTCGCCGCGCGCTCGAACACGGCGTCGGCGCTCGGCTCGCCCCCCACGAGGGTCCGGGCCCAGCCGCTCACGACCCGATCGAGGGCCCCATCGGCGGCGAGATAAAGCACCCGCTCGGCGCGTGCGTCGTCGTAGAGCACCCGCGCGGCCCGCGCGAGACCCACGAGATCGCCTTGAGCAGGGCCGATCAGTCCGAGTCTCATTTTCGCGTCAGCGTAGCGGAAGTGTTCGGCGCAAAGAACGGCAATCGGTGAGCTTTGGCTCGGCTACCCTCGCCGTCCATGTTTCACCGCGCGCGCTCCCCCGAGCGCCCCACCACAATCACCGTCGACGACGTCGAGCTTACGGTCTCCGAGGGCGAGCCCCTCGCGGCAGCCCTGCTCGCCGCCGACATCACCACGGTCGCCCGCAGCCCGAAGCTCCATCGACCGCGCAGCGCGGCTTGTTTTCGCGGGGGTTGCGACGGCTGCTTGGCCCGCGTGAACGGCGTCCCGAACGTGATGACCTGCCTTCGACCGGTGCTAGGCGGCGAAAAAGTTGAGACACAAAACTATTTGGGCTCGCGAAAAGCGGACCTTTTGCGCATCAGTGACTGGTTTTTCCCCGACGGCATCGATCATCACCACCTGCTTGTGGGCATTCCCGGTGTCTCGGACGCCATGCAAGCCTTCGCGCGCAAGCTCGCGGGGCTCGGGCGCCTGCCGAAGGAGCCGCTCGCACCACAGCCGGCTCGCCGCCTCGACGTCGAGGTGTTGGTCGTGGGCGCCGGGCTTGCGGGGCTCACCGCTGCGGCCGAGCTGAGCAAGCGGGGCCTCCAGGTCGCGCTCGTCGACGACGGCTCGAGCCTCGGCGGCGGGCTCGCGGGGCTCGAAGGCCTGGGCCCCGTGCCGCCGCTCCCGGTCCTGCGCAAGGTGCAGGTGTTCTTGCAGAGCACGGTGGCGGGGCTGTACGCGGGCGAAGCCCTCGTCGCGACTCCCGAAGGGGCCGTCGTCATCACCGCGAGGGGCACGCTGCTCGCGACGGGCGCCCACGATCCGGTGGTCGCCGTGCCCAACAACGACCTTCCAGGCGTGATGTCGGCGAAGGCCGTCGCCAAGCTGGTAGGCCTGGGAATCGAGCCAACGGGCCTGACCATCATCGCGGGGCCGTCGTTCTACGGCGACCTCGTGAAAGACGCGCTCGCGGAGCGGGCGTTGCGCATCGAGACCGGAGCGCTCCGGGCCATCCAGGGCAGCGCCGCGGTCAAGCGCGTGGTGCTCCTCGAAAAAGGGCGCGAAATCCGCCGCAATGCCGCCGTTTTGGCGCTCGCGGAGGAGGGAGCGCCGGCCTTCGAGCTGGGGGTGCAAGCGGGTGCTCGCACGGCGTTCGTCGAGCGAGGCGGTTATCGCATCGTCACCGACGACGACGGGCGGGCCGCGGAGGGCTTGTGGGCCGCGGGCGAGGTCACGGGGATGGCGTTCCAACCGGCCGCCGTGGCGCACCAGGCCGCGCGTGTCGCGAGCGCGTTGGCGGCGACGCTTCAAGCTTCGCCGAGGCCGGCCGATGCCCAGCAGAGCGGGCCCGAGGGGCGCGCGTAGCGGCTTGAAAAACGGGCCGTTTCGCCCGCTCAGCCCTCGATCAAGAGCTCGAAAAGCCCGAGACCGCCGGCCGTGAACACCACACCAAACAGCCCCATGAGCTGGAAGTAGTCGCCCAGCGTGCCGAGGGGCGCGCCCGACAGAAGCTCGCGCGTGCCCGCCACGGCCGCCAGCAGGGTCGGTGTCAGGAGCGGAAAAAGCACCGTCGCAAGCACCAAGTCGCGGGCCCGCGTGCGAATCGTCATGGCGCCGAACAACGTGCCGCTGGCGGCGATCCCCGGCGACGCGCCCAGCGAGAACAGCACGAGACCCGGGCCCATCTCGCCGAGGTCGATGGCGAACAGCAGGGCCGCAACGGGGATGACGATGGCCTGCACCACCGTGATGAAGAAGCACACGCTCAGAGCTTTGCCCGCGAAGAGAGCGCTCCGCGCCAGGGGCAATGCCAACATCCCGGTGAGCGCGCCATCGTCCCTCTCGCGTTGCCAGGTGCGGCTCAGCGCGAGCACCGACGCGAAGGCAACGGCGACCCAAATGACCCCGGGCGCGACCGTGCGTTTGGCGTCGGCGCCAGAGAAAAACGCGAGCGACGCGATGATCGCGACCAGCACCGCAAAGAACCCCGCGGTGGTCGTGATCTCCCCGGTCGCGAGCTCAATCGAGACGTCTTTCTTCGCGACCAGCAGGGTCTGTGCGAGCCATGAGGGCCCGCGGCGCGTGTGCATGGGCTGACTCTAGTCGGAAATTCACAAAGCGAATTTCGGATTGCGGGAGGCCCGACGAAGCCAAGCGAAAACCGTGATTTTCAACGCCATGGGCGACGCGCGAGCGTCCTTGGGGCGACGCGATCGAAGCGACCGCGGGCCACGGTGCTCCACGGGCAGGCGCTCTCTTTGGAACCGCAACGAACCGTGACCATAAAAAAATCCGCGCTGGGCGCGGGGACAACGCCCCGCCGCGTCACGTTGTCGCAGCCCTCACGGACCGCATCCGCAGGAGCGGGACTTCGTGCCATCGTCCGCACCGGCTCCAGCCCGGCGATTCTTGTCGGGCCCTGCTCCGCAGATACCCTGCCCTTGTGGCCTCCCAACACCTCCCCATGACCTCCACGAGCTGGCCGTCCGAGACCGCAGTCACCCTCGATCGCGAGG
>CAYLJT010000450.1:2965-7210 GCA_964383995.1 uncultured Polyangiaceae bacterium | reverse complement strand
CTCCCAGACGTCGCCGAACATCTGCAAAAGGCCCTCCCCGGGTTGGGTAGGCTGGGGATGGAGCGCGTCGTCTTCCACGAAGTTGCCTGCCATGGGTAGACCCTGGGCAGACACCTCCCACTCGGCTTCGCTCGGAAGGCGAGCCCCTGCCCATCGTGCGTAGGCGTCGGCCTCGTAGAAGCTCACGTGCGTCACGGGCTCGTGCGGCTCGAGGGCGCGTAGACCGCCGAGCGTTGCCTGGAGGTAAGAGCCGTCGACCTTGCGCCAGTAGAGCGGCGCGCTCCAGCCCTCCTGCCGAAGCTGGTTCCAGCCGTCGCTCAACCAGAGGTCGGGCCGTGTGTAGCCACCGTCTTCCATGAAGCGTTGGTACTCCCCCGCGGTGACGGGCCGGTTCGCCAGGGCGAAGGGCTCGACCAACACGCGGTGTCTCGGACATTCGTTGTCGAAGGCGAAACCGCCACCTTCATGGCCGATGAAGAGGATCCCGCCGTCGTTGGCGACCCAGGCGAGGGGGACGGGCTGTCCAGTCCGCGTGGCAAGATCGTCCCTGTAAGCTGGTGCCAGGGGGTTCGAGGCGAGGACATGCTTGATGTCGGTCAGGAGCAGCTCCTGGTGCTGCTGCTCGTGATTCAGGCCCACCTGGAGCACGAGCTCGAGGGCCGCCAGGGCCTCGTTGGATTGGGTCTCGAAAAGCCTACCCATGGCGTCATCCACGTGCCTTCGGTAGACACCTACCTCTGCGACCGTGGGGCGAGAAAGGTGACCGCGTTTGGGCCGCGGAAATGGCTCTCCTACGCCCTGGTAGTAGGAATTGAACAGGTGCTCGTAGAGCGGGTGCGCGGGTTGGTAGTCGGGGAGCGCGCGGCGCAGGATGAAGGTCTCGAAATACCAGCTCGTATGCGCCAGGTGCCACTTGGTCGGGCTGACGTCGTCCATGCTCTGAACCACCTGATCCTCGGGCGCTAGCGGCGCGGCGAGAGCCTCGGTGGCGCGGCGGACGCGATGGTAGGCGGCGTGGAGATCGTCCCGATGCATGGTGGCAGGGTGCCACGAATCGAGGCAGGGCGTCAGGAAAGGCGCGCTTCAAAAAATGCAGCCTCTTCGGCGCCCGGCGGCTACCTTGGGGGGGTGTCGGCAGAAACGGTGCGACCTCGCTACGATTTGATCGAGCTTCGCAGGCGAATGAGCGTGGGCGTGAGCGCTCCCGTGCTGCGCGAGGTGGGCGCGCTCATGGGCTTGCCCCTCGCGGAGGGATCCGTGGACGGGCTGGCGCGGGAGCTTTTGCGACGGGCGGAGCAGGCGGGGGTGGTCGACGTGCTCGTAGGCCACCTTGCGGAGCGCGCGCCCCTCGTCGAGTGGCCCGAACCGCTGGACGGCGGTGGCGAAAAGGCGGGCCCCGAGCAGGTGATCGAGACGGTAAGCGCCGATGCAACGGAGACGACCGCACCGGAGGGCGAAACGATCCCGGCGGAGGGCGCGCCCGAGCAGGCTCCGGAGGCCGCGGACACGGCCGCGAACGCGCCAAGCGGGCCTGTTTCGGCATGGATTCCACCGGGGCACGCGGATCCGCGGCAAAAAGCGGCGAGCTCAGCGAAGGGCGGTGTCGATCCGCGGATTTTCGTGCTCGTGGCGTTGTTGATGCTCGGCGCGGGGGCCGTGGCTTTCGCGGCGGGGCGGGTGTCCGCAGGGGACGGGGACGATCGGCCGGCGCGCCCCGCGGCCCATGCAGCAGCCGCGCTTCAGGTCGGGCTCGGCGCGGTGGCCCGAACGTGCAAGGTGAGCGCGGAGCCCCCCCTCGGAACCGCGGTTCTGCAAGCCGCCTACGACGTGTGCGGTGTGAAACCGCAGCGGGAGCGGCGTCCGGCGGGCACCCAGGTTGACCTCGGCGACGAGCCTGCCGCGCCGGCCGCGCCCGTCGACCCCGGACCCCTGGTGCCCAAACCGACCCAGACCGAGTTGCCCGCGTCCACCACGGGTTGCGTCAAGCGGTGCAGCGCAGAGCACAACGGCTGTCGGAGCGGATGCGGCCCGGAGCCCCGCGAAAGCGGGGGGTACGCGATCTACCAAGGCTGCTTGGCCAAGTGCTTGACGGCGTCGTCCTCGTGTCGCCTCGCCTGCGAGAGCAACTAGACCAGGCTCGAAAACCGACCCAGGTTGGGCTTCAAACGCCCAGGATCCGATCGATCACCGCCACCACGGGGGAGCCCATCGGGGCAAACGCGCGTGCGCGGGCCAGGAGCTCCCGCAGCGAGCCGTCCATGAATCCTCCGCGCACTGCCTCGAGCTCCGCAAGATGCGCCTCGGCGCTGCCCTCCTGCCCCGCCCCAAGCGCCAGCACGACGTCGAGCGCCAGCAACGTCGCGCGCTCGGGGACCGCGCCTTTCGCCGCGCCCCAGCGGGCCGCCTCGTTGCGATGCTCCAGGGCCGCTCCCAGGTTGGCCTCTTCCACGGCCCATCCGGCCTGCTGCAGGGCGACGATGGCCACGGTTTGCCGCAGCGAGCGCCGCGCGGCCTCGACCGCCAGGGCGCGCGCCTGCTTCTTCGCCGCATCCCGCGCGCCGGCCTGCCACAGCAGATGCACCTCGACCTGCTTGGCAATCAGCTCCACGCGCAGGGCGCCCGCCGCGGCGGCAATGCCGATCGAGCGCTCCACGGTGGTCATCGCCCGATCGCCCTTCTCGATGTGCGCGAGCGTCAGGAGCGCCTGCGCTTGCCCCACGCGCTCTCCGACCGTCTCGGCCAGGCTGATCGCATCGCCCAGATACGACTTCCCGGCGTCCGCGTCGCCCGCGCGCGCCGCGTCGACGCCTTTCTGCACGAGGCCCAGGATCTCCACCTCGACGACAGCGGATGTCCGAGACAAAGCGATCGCCTGGTCGGTCGCGCGCGCCCCTTCCGCGGTGCGCCCCGCGAGCCGCGCGCTTTGCGACTCGCGAAACGCTACCCAAGGGGCTGACCGCGTTCCCCAGCCCTGGGAGGCGTCGAGCAGGCTCTTGGCGCGCAACACCAACGCGCTGGCCTCGTCGCCCTTGCCGGTCTCCGCGACCTGATACGCGAGCTCCGCCAGAGCGCGCGCGTGGCGATCGGGCAGGTTGTCCTCCTCCGCCCAGGTTGCCAGAAGCTCGAAACGCCGCTTTCGCGCTGGGCCATCGGCCCTTCGAAACGACCAGACCCCCGCGTCGATCAGCGCATCGCAGGCCTCCTCCGCACGACCCGCGCGCCGCAGGTGTCGCGCCCGCTCTTCCTGCACATCCTCGCGCCCCACGAGCGGCAAGAGCGCCGCCGCCGACAGCGCCGAGAGCCGCCGTTGCCACGTGCTGTCGACAGCCTGAATCAGGTGCTCGCGCAGCAGACCGTGGGCCCAAACGTAGGCCGAGCCCTCGACGCGCAGGAGGCCCGAGGAGAGCGCCTTGGCGAGGGAAGACGCGAAGTCCGCGGGGGGGGAGGTGGCGTCGCTGGCCGGCATGGTCGCGTCGTCGAAGAGCCGCGCAAGCTCGCCCTCGACCTCCAGCGAGACGCGCTCGCGCACCATCGCCAGGGCGGCGAGGGCCAGCGTGTCGGCCCCCGACTGAACCACCCGACGCTCCCAAACGGCCCGAATATCGGCGGGAATCGCCGTCGGGTCGAAGCCCTCGACCAAGCGATAGCGCCCGTCCCGCCGCACCACGGCCTCGGCGCTCACGAGCTGACGCAACATTTGCGTTACGAAGAGCGGATTGCCCTCCGCGCGCGACGCCAAGAGCGCCGCGAGGCTGTCATCGACGTCGAGCAAACCGCGCACGAGCTGCTCCGTGGCGCTGCGATCGAGCGGAGCGACGGTCACCCGCGACGCCGTCGGCACGAGCCCCGACGCCGGCGGCGGCAGGGTTGCGCCCGAGACATCGATGCCCTCGCGGCTCGCGCTGACCAACGCCGTGAGCAAGGCCGGATCGGTGTCGTCTTCCTCCCGCGCCGTGGCGATGAGGCACACCGGCAACGGCGGCGAATGCCCCGCGATGCGGCGCACCAACGCCACCGCCTCGCCGCGGCTCCACTGCACATCGTCGAGCCAGAGCAGCACCGGCCGCTGCTCGGACGCGAGGGCCACCGCCTCCACGGCGACGCGCAGGGGCAGATCGGCGTCGGGCGCAGCGTCGGCGGGCGGCCGCAAGAGCAGCTCCACGTCCCTCGCGAAAGCGTCGTGCGCCTCGGGAAGGCGCGACAGCCAAAACATCAGGCGCGCGCGCATTTGCGCCTCGGGCGCGC
>CAYLJT010000450.1:0-2865 GCA_964383995.1 uncultured Polyangiaceae bacterium | reverse complement strand
GGAAGGCGCGACAGCCAAAACATCAGGCGCGCGCGCATTTGCGCCTCGGGCGCGCCGCGCGTGTCGAGCAGATTCTCCACCAAGCCGCGGAGCCCCTCGTCGCCCGCACCGCCTTCGGACCACGAGGTCTGCATGGCCTGCCCCACACCGAGCTCGACCGCGCGCTCCAGCACATCCCGCGCGAGACGGCTCTTGCCCGACCCGGCAGGCCCTTCGAGGAGCACGAGGTGGGGTCGGCGCTCCACCAGCGCGGCTCGTACCCCGGCCCAAAGCGCCCTGCGTTCTTCTAGGCGGCCCAGCACGGGCAGCTCGCGCAGCCCGAAGAGGCCGTACGCCCCCGCCGCGGGCCGCGCGTCGCCGTCGAGCAGCTCCAAGTCTTCGAGCAGACGGTTGGAGAACAGCGTCGCCCGCAACAGGCGAGGCGTGGTGGGCAACGAGGAGGGCGCGTCGATGCTCTCCGAGACCACCGTGTCGAGCATTTCCCGCGGCTCAGGAGCCCGGCTCACCCCAACCTGGGTTGCCTGCCTCCCGGGCACCGTGAGGGCCGTCACCGGGCGCATTTCCCGAAGAGTGTCCAGCACATCGGCCGCGCAAGAAGGGCGATCGCGGGCCTGCACCTCGAGCAGCCAGTTGCACAGCTCCACGAAGGCCTGCGGCACATCCTTGGTCCGCGGCACGAGCTCGGGCGCCTTCACTCCGAGGCGCATCACCGCCGCTTGCACCGGATCCGCATCGGGAAACGGCCTTTTTCCAGCACAAAGCTCGTAGGCCACCACCCCCGCCGAATACAGATCGGTCCACGGTCCGAGCCGCTCCACGGCCGCGGTGAACTGTTCGGGCGCCATGTACTCCACGGTGCCCACCACGCACGATGGATCGCCCCAGCGCTCCACCCCCAACCCGGGTCGTCGCACGCGGGCGATGCCGAAGTCCACCAACGTCACGCGAACCGACGGGCCGTCTCTCCGGAGGTCCTGCTGGGTCGCATCGCGTCCCAAGTCGGGCAACGTCGCCGCGTCCGGCGTCGCTCGTTCACCTCCGCCGACCGGCGCTCCGGGGTCGAGATCGACGACGATGTTCTCGGGCTTGATATCCAGGTGCAGCACCCCCCGCGCGTGGGCGCAGGCAAGGGCCTCCAGGATCTGCACGAGCACGTCGCGCACGAAGGTCCACGCGGGCCGCATGCGCACGAAGGACGCCAACGACTGTCCGCGCCGGTACTCCATGACCAGCAACGCCGAGCCGTCGGGGCTGCGCACGAGGTCGTACACGGGCACGATGCCCGGGTGGCAGAGCCGCGCGACCGCCACCACCTCGGTGTGAAACAGCCGCGCCGTCAGCCCTTCGCGCAGAAGCTCGGGGCGCACCGCCTTGACCGCCACATCGCGCCCCTGTTCGAGATCGCGACAGCGCCACACCTCGCCCATGCCACCGCGGCCGAGCAGCTCGTCGGCACGGTAGCGCTCCGCAAGGACGACGCCGACCTTCAGGGTCACGATGGTCCTATCGTCCGTTTTTGTGACAGCAACAAGCCCGCCGCAGCGCGCGGAGCCTGCTCGCCCCCTTGGGGTGAGCGTCAGTCCGTGATTTTCACGAGGCCTACTTCGTCGAGGGAGGGCTTCACCTCCGCCGCATCGGCCTCGGCCTCGGCCAAATCCTCCGGGCTCGCGGGCCGCGACTTGGGCGCGGACGCGACCACCTTCGCGGGCGCGTCGCCGGACGCCTTCGACGCCTTGGGCTTCGCCTTCGCGGCGGTCCGCACGCCGGCTCGCGCCCGCCCCGTCGGCGCGCCTTTCGACAGCTCCAGGCACGCGCCGCGCATCGAGGACGGACAGGAAATGCGCACGTGGAAGTGGTCGTCGTGGGGCACCGAGTCGCTCGGCTGCATCATCACGACGGCGGCGCGATCGAGCGTGCGCCGCGAGACGCCCGTCTTGCGCGCGTGCTCGAGCAGGGCCTTCTTGATACGATCATCCACGAAAATGTGGCTCACCCGCGCGTGCGCATCGCCCAGCATGGTCTGCACGAACAGCCAATTGCGAGCCACATCGAAGCGCGCGCCGGGCAGGCCTTCCACGCTCAGATCGTCGCCGTTCACCTTGTGAAACTTCGCGCCGCCCTTCACCGGCTTGCCCTTGGCGTCCACGACGTAGAAGCCCAAATCCGCGTCGCGGCCGCTCTCGTGCGAGTGATGACGCAGCAGGTCGCCGCCGTTTTTCTGCGACAAATCGCCGACGTCGAGCACCGAGCCCGGGTACTTCTTGGCGACCGCCTTCGCGGAGCGCTCAATCATGCGCACGAGCGAAGGCAGCCCCCAGCGCACATCACCGCTCTCGTAGTAGGGCACGACGCGCACATATTTCAGCTTCGTGTCGAGGCGCACGCCGCCCTTGAGCTGGCCCTCGTTTGGGCGCCCCAGCGACACTGGATCGACGGGCGCGGCCTTGGTCGGCGTGACGCGCTTCGCGGTCGCCTTGGGGCGCGCCTTCTTGGTCTCGGCCGACGGGGTCTTCGGGGGTTTTGCGGCGGCGTCGACGGGACCAAGCACCGCGACGGCGACGAGCGCTAGGGAGAAGAATCGGGCCAGGCTCACGCCCCACGGATAGCGAGTCCCGCGCGAATCGGCCAAGAAAACGGGCCTTTCTCGTAGTAGCGCCGCGCAGGCTTTGCTAGCGAGAAGCTATGGACAAGGTTGTGAAGAGCGCCCGTGACGCGGTCTCCGACATCCCCGACGGCGCGACGTTGCTGTGCGGCGGATTCGGCCTGTGCGGCATCCCCGAAAACGCCATCGCGGCACTGCGCGAGCAAGGTACGAAGGACCTCGTGGTCGTCTCCAACAACTGCGGCGTCGACGACTTCGGCCTG
>CAYLJT010000449.1:0-7218 GCA_964383995.1 uncultured Polyangiaceae bacterium | reverse complement strand
GTGATGTGATCACTCAGATCCAGAAAGCCAAGCCGGATTGGACCCTCCCGAGTTGGCTGACGGGCCGTCTCGATGGCATCGCCATCACGTTCACCGGCTGGTACCGAAAAGCGGTAGCTAGCACAGCAACACAGTACCAGCCCGAAACAAGCTCCAGCTTCTCGTTTCAAATCGCGATCGTCGACAGCAACTTGCTCTCTACCGTGTTCGGCTCCGGCACCGCCGACAAGATCGTCTCCGATTTGATCGCCATCACCTCGGTGAACCTTGACGCGACCCGAGGAACAAAGCTCCCCGTGGCCGTAACAACGACGAGCTAGCCCAAAGTCATGGGCAAGCTGCTCATCATTCCGGTCCGGGTCGATGCCCTGGTGCTGCCCGAGGACCGGGCGGTGGCGAGCCCTTCGGCGGACTTCCGTCAACTGCCCTTCTTCGATGGGACGCGAGACGTGCGATCGAGCGCACCGTTTCTCAGCGAAACGATCCTCTCGCAGCCCTTCGAAGCGGGCAATCTGTGGCTTGGGCGCGGCCTGCATTTGCACTGGACACTGCCCGCTTCGCTCACGCGCGCCGACGAAAATGGCGTCTTTCCGCCTGTGCCCAATCGCTGGCTGGTGGTGCTCTCCGGAGGGGGACTGACCGAGGCCCAGAGCTTTGTCGTCGAGAGCGACGCCATCAGCGCCGAAGAGCTCGACGCGCAGCAGGCCGCGGTGCTCTTTCCTTACCAGCCCGGACCGCCGCCCGATTCGCCGCTCCCTTACCGCAGCCTCGGGCGCAAGGTCCCGCTCGCGGCTTGGAGCCCCGGAGCAGCCACCTACCTTGCCTCGGGCGCGCTGACGGCTGTTGGCTACGGAGAGCCAAATTTCGCAGGATTTTATCCCAATTGCTACAGCGTCTTCGGACTGCAAACGTCGGCCCTCGACCTTACGCAAACCATTCAGGTCGAGGTGTTCGGTTGGTACTCCGACGCGAGCCTCGACCCCCTGGCGTCGCTCGTCCGAAGTCCGCCTCCTCCCCCCAGCAACACATGCCCCGAAGATGCGCTGCGCCAGGCCATTCAGAGTGAGCTCGAGCTTTTCGTCCCCAGCGACACCAACCCGTGCGACCTATTAGCGATGGTCTGTCACGCGCGGCTGTCGATCCAACCCAAGCCCGCCAGCGAGAGCCCGTCCGCGGGCGAGATCGCTGTGGGAAACACAGGGATCGAGGCGCTCAGCGCGTTCCTCGCGAGTAAGCTCGCGGGAACGAGCACGACCCCCGAAACGAGCTCGACTTCGCTCCCAAGCAAAACGCAAATCGAAAATCAACTGCTTTCTCTCCTTTTATCGTCCCAATGGCAGCAGCGTCAGGTGGATCGCGGGGCAGCCTTCGAACAGGCGCGTCATGCCAAAGAGATCCATGCCGCGAGCGGCCCTGGTGCAGCCCTGGAATCGGACGGTGACACCACGAGCCTACGCTGGACGAGCGGCGGTACGGTCTGGGTCGTGAAACCACCGGCGGAGCCTCCGCCGGGGCGTGGCAAGACAGGAGCAGCGCCGTCGCCACCCGAGCTGCCCCCAACGCTGGGCACGGCCCTGAATCACCTGAACAAGCAACAGGCGGTCTACGATCGCGCCGACAACGATATTCGCTCCTTGCGTGAGCAGCTCTTTGCGGATTGGTACCGCTACTTGCAAAGCTCCTACCCCGTCGAGGGTCTGCCCAACGACTACCCCGACATCGACGAAGTCCGCTTCTTCATCGAGCACCAGAGCCTGCGTCAGGTCGAGGCCCTGGTCGCCGCCAGAGGCACGCTTGCGGTGGTCGCCGATGCCAAAGGACGCCTCAGCGCGACGGTGTCCCAAGCGGCAGGCGGACAGCCTACCTGGGCCGGCAAGGTCGCCGACGCTATCAACACACTGCAAGCCGAGCTCGACAACTACAACGGCGCTTCCCCGAGCCCTCCCTCCACGCTGCTGCTGAAACCGGGCGCCGCCCCACGCTATTGGGAGCCCAACGATCCTGTACTGCTATTGTCTGGAGACGCGCTGCGGGGCACAGGTCGCCTCGGAGAAACCGGCGATCTTACCTGCCTATCCGTCGACGCGCCCGGGCCGCTCGTCACGCCCGCGGCCCTCGCGACCTTGCAACAAAGCGTGCAAATTGCCCTGGGTAATGCGCCTTTCCCGGCTTGGTCGCCGCCCTGGAACCCCTTCCTGTTCGAGTGGGAGGTCGAATATTTCACGGCCGAAGGGCTGCGCAAATCGGGTCAAGGTGGCTATTCCGAAGGGGCCCTGTCCGAGCTTTACGCGCTCCACGAAACGGCCGTCGATCTTTCGCCCACGGCGGTTAGCTACCGCAAAGGTGCCACGCTGTACACGGGTCGCAGCCAGTTTACGCCCCACGCGATCGATCACCTGGTGACCGTGATCGAGCTGTATTTGGTGGGCGCCTTCTGCGACGTGAAGGGCTTGACACGTCCACCTCGCTCGGGACTGCAAGCCTTCATCGCGAAAAACGCGAGCGCGCTCGTGGAGCCCGATGAGTACGTCGACGCCAACAAGAAGACGCCAAGCTGGCTCTCCGCAGATTTTCTGACCACGCTCATCGGCGCCTACCAGGCCTTGCAGCAAGAGTCGTTCTACGCCGTCACGCAGTCCCTCGGCGGCTTCCACGCGGCCCTCACCCAGCGCCGCCAAGTCCACCAGCTCCCCATCGCCGACCCTCTCGGCTTCGACGACGCGCAGGCGTTTGCGCTTCGTGTGCGCGCGGCACTAACCATCAGTGAAGGGCAGACCGAGAACAAAACGGCGCCCGAGCCGTTCGACGACTTCAACCCCATTCGGGCGGGCGCCATGGAGGTGCTTCGCCTCCGGCTGATCGACACCTTTGGGCAGATGCGCGAGCTTGCCTGGTCCGCGGTGACGACCGCGAGCACGCTGACCTTGCCCGACGCCAAGGGCCGTCCGCTCGCTGCTTTGCCCCCGCGCATCTGTCAACCTGCCCGCCTCTCCCTGCGCTTTCTTTCGGCGGCGCATGAACACCACGTCGAGATGAACAGCCACCCTGCCACGAGCCCCCTCTGTGGTTGGCTGGTCCCAAACTACCTCGACCAAAGCTTGCTCATTTACGACGGTCAGGGCAAAGGCCTCGGATTTCTCAACCCAACCGGGGCCTTCGGCGCGATGCCGGGCTCGACGGACGACAGCGGGATCAGCGGCATTTCCAACCTTCACTTGCGCGGCATGGTGAGCTGGTTGCAAAGGAAGACGCAGGGCGACGCGAGCTTCCTGCCTGCCTTTTTGTCTACCCTGGACAGCGCCCTCGGCAACATCCAGCCCGAAGGCGCAGAGCAGCACATGGGCCTCGCGCTGCTGATGGGCCGCCCCATGGCGCTTGTGCGCACGGCCATCCAGCTCGAATTGATGGGGCTTCCACGCGTGGACCAGAGCTTCGCGTCGCTGCGCATGGACCTCCGTAGTACGCGCCGCAACACGAACGGCTTCGAGCGCGTGCGCTTCCCGGTGCGCCTCGGGGAGCACGGTCTCTTCGGCGACGGCCTGGTGGGCTATTGGCAGGAGAGCGACCGTGGCATGCTCGGGGACAGCTTCTATTCGCCAGCCAGCGCCGCCCTGCCCAGCCCTTCGCCGTCGATCGTCACGCCGCAGCCCGGCAAGCCGATGAATTTGTCGCTTTCGGCGAGCGACGAGCCGCTGTTGCTGTCCCTCTTGATGGACCCGCGCGGGGCCTTGCACGCCACTTCAGGCATCCTCCCTACCAAGGTCATCTCCATTCCACCCGACCAATACGCCGCCGCCCTGCGCGCAATTGAGATAAGCTTTCTCTCGGCACCCCTGCTCACGGACATCGACAAGACCCGCGTCTCGCTGCCCACGGAACCCGGCTATCAGTGGTCTTGGCTCGAAATGCGCGGCGCCTCCTGGCGTGAGACTCCATCTCTTCCCACGGCAAACCCTCGTGTCCATGCTTTTCAAACACAGGCCACGTTCGCTGGCGAAAATAAGCTCCAAGACGGTTGGCTCGCGCTGAAGAAGGCAAAAGACGCGTCGAAATAGCCTCCCCTCACGATAGCTAGGAAGACGCTAGGAAGACGCTAGGAAGACCCATGACTACCCCCACCGGACCCGTTCTTTTTCTCAAGCTCGATGAGCTCGGCAGCGACGGCACGACGTTCTCAGACTCCTCTGGAAACGGTCTGGTCGGCACGGTCGCCCAGACGGTCATCATGAGCGACGATCCGATGCTCGGAGCCTGCGTGGAGCTGCCTGCCGCGGGGCCCGGCATCGTCGTCGACGACAGCAGCGTGCTGCAGATCCCTGGGGACCTGACCCTCGCCTGCTGGGTCCAGGTGCTTGCTCCCGCGAACGCCAACGACGCCGGAATTTCCCTCGTCGTGAAGGAGGGGGAGTATGGCCTTGCCTGCCAGTCCGGCCTCCAAGCCATAACCTTCGCACCAGCCAACATCACAGCCAGCTTGCCCGGGGGGCTCGGTCAGCAGCTCGACTCCGCCACGTTCTACCACGTGGTTGGCGTGCAACGTGGCGAACACGCGCGGTTGTACATCAATGGCGTGCTGGCCAGCGAAGGCACCTTCACCGGCACGCGGCAGACGGGCAGCAACGACGTTCAAATCGGCAGCGCGACCGGCTACCAAAACCCCTATTGCCGCCTCAGCCGTGCGCGGATCTTCGCCCGCGCGCTCGGCCCCGACGAAGTCTGGCAGATGTACGTGGGCGACCAGGCGCTGCCCTTTCGCAGCAGCTACCCCATCGCCTTCGATCTCGAGAACGATCAGGGCGAGAGTGTCCTCTACATCGACGATCAGCCGGTGGGCCCAGGACACACGATGAGCGTGCAAATCGCCAACGCGTCCGAGCTACCCGTCTACCTACAGAAGCCTGTGAGCGAGCTACCCTCGGAGGCCGATCACCACTTCGAGCTGCTTTTTCGCCCGGGAACCTTGAGCTTGAAGCCGACCTTGAGCTTAACGCCTTGGACGGCTGCCAGCGGCACCTGGGTCATCAGTCAGCCCGTCACTCACCGCGACCGCTCGGTGTCCATCTATCTCTTGTGCACCGACCAAGACGCCACGCTCGCCCCCGGTGCATCGGCGACCATTGGCATCCTCGGGCTCGTAGCCGCCGCCGCCGGTGGCTCGCGGGCGACGCGCGTCGAGCTTCGTTACGGAGCCATTTCGCTCGAAGCCACGGTCAAAGGCGGCAGCGTCGAGCCGACCTTCCCCTTGTCGGGCTCGCGCACCGCTATCCTCAACATCGTCAACGATAGGGGCAAAAAGCATAGTCCGCTACACTTCGGTTTAGGGGCAAATCACAGGGTCCTCAACGATGGTATTACTGCGAACAACCTTACCTTCCTGTTGACGAACACCTCCCCCGACACCGCCCTCGTGCTCTCGCAGTCGCCCACCGGCCCAACATCGAAGCTTCTTTTGTACTTCGACGTCGACGGCCCCGACGTCCCCAAAACGGCGTGGGCCCTGGGCACCGCAGCCAACGTGGGTGGTTGTACGGTCACGGCCCCGGAAGGGCTGACCGTCACGCCGGTCTCGTCGCCCTCCGCAGCGATCTACAAGATCGAGCCGACCGGGGGCTCGTTCGTGATCCCTCCCCAGGGCCACGTTGCCATCAGCATGACGGGGCTCGTCACCGACTATCCTCGGGGTCAGACCAACGCCTATCTGCGGTACGAGCACCTCCATGGCTATTGGGCCCAGACGCTCGCCTGTCCGATCGAAAAGTCGCCCATGCTCTTCGATGACGATCAGGGCACGACGGACACCGGTCAGGGCTCAGCCCTCCTCGACTTCAACGGTAGCTTGCAATTGCGCGGCAACACGATCGCGCTCAGCGGCCCGCCCCCCGCACAAAACTCCGCGCCCTCCGCCTTTCAGGGCCGCTCGGCCTTCCAGGCGGTCTCCCAGAGCCAGCCGGGCCCATACAACCACTTGGCCCTCAACCCGAGTGGCACCTTTAGCTCCGTGATGATTGGAGGAACGACCTTCACCCCGAACGAGAACGGCGCCACCGAGACCCCACCCACGCTCATCGTTCACGGCGGCGTACGCGCTCGGGGTGGTGCTCCCGGCCAATACGGCGGGTCGAACAACGGCTACGCCTTCCATGGCGGCAACGGCGACGACGATTCCGGGATGTTCTGCGACGGCGACGGCTTGCTCGAGTTCTACACCAACGCCAGCGAGAGGATGCGCATCGACAAAGACGGCAACGTGGGTATCGGCACAACCACACCGCGGGGACGTCTGGATGCCGCTGGAGCCATCCTTGGTGTCGGCGTGTACGCCGATGGTTTGTTTTTGCCGCGACCGACCACCACCTCCGTGCCCAACAATTATACTGGCAACTTCAGCGTCGACGCGAATGGCACGCTCACCACCAGTGGGACCGTCACGGCAGCGGCGCTGGTGTCCACCAATAACGTCCAGGGCGCCACCTACTCCGGCGACGGATCGGGGCTCAGCCGCGTCATGACCCAATACCAGGGCGGTACTTGCAACCAGGGCGGTACTTGCAGTCAGGACCAGTTGTTCGACCAGGCCTATTTCGCGACACTGCCCTTCGACGGCGCCGTGTATCGCGTTATCATGCAGGTTATCCTGGCAGGCGGGCAGGACGTGTGGGGTGTGTGCATCAGCAACGACAACGCTGCAGCCAATTATTCGCAGTCCAACGCGGACGGAATCAACAATGGTGCGGGGCCGTGGTTCATCAATGCGGGCCCCGGCGACGTCCTGACCATCGAGGCGACCATCAGTCTGTCCTGGACCGATAACGTCGTGATGCACGGGTTCTGTACCCGAGAGCCCGCCGGTGGCGGGCTGTGCAGCATGGTCGCCTTTGGGGTCGTGTGGACGAACACTTCGCAAGGGGTCTTCAAACTTCAGGTTACCGGGAGCAATGTCGGTAGTCAAGTATCGGCCTGCGCCTGGTCCATCTACCAAGCTCCGCGCTAGGATCACCAAAGTTCATGGCAACCTCCGCTTTCGACGTCACCCTGTCTGTGCAAGCCAAGCTCGTGCTCGACGGAGTCAGCTTCGACGTCGTCGCGTCGGGCAGCCACCACTCCACGCCTCCGTGGACCATCGGATTCAGCGTCGACCTCGGCGGACCCATCGACCTGAAAGACCTCCCCTTGGTTGGCAAGGTGCTCCCCGCGAGCGAGACCTTCACGCTCGATGCT
>CAYLJT010000448.1:0-7232 GCA_964383995.1 uncultured Polyangiaceae bacterium | reverse complement strand
TCGAAAAATCGTTGGGACATCAAAGCATCGGCGGCCATCGCCTTGGCGAAGTGCCGCGACAAACGCAGGTAGTCGGCGGTCGCGAGGTTGCGCGCGGCCAGCGGTTGGGCGGGGGAGCCCGCGTGTTGAATCGCGGCGACGAGCGTCGCGTAGCCTTCGATGTCCATCGGCGGCAGGGGCTTCAAGGCGTCCTGCGCCTTGGCGAACGCGTCCGAATAAACCAGCGGAATCCGCGCCTTCTCCGCGTGATCCATCACGTCGTCCCCCATGCGCGTCATCCAATACAGCGTGGCCTCGTTCCACGCGGCTTCGCTCAGGTTGTGCGCTTCGAGCACCGTGCCGAGGGGCTTGTCTCCCTCGGCCACTTCGGCGGCGATCTGCGCGTGATCGAACAGCGTGACGCCGTGCGGAGCGCCGCGCGCGGCGGCGTTGGCGTCGTCCTCATCGCGAGCGGGCGGGGCTGCGTTTTGGCTCACGGTGCGGCGCTAAACTGAAGGTCAGGGAGCATACCGTTGAGCTCGTCGATCAGCGCTTGCACGTGCCGGCCCCGCACGTTGCGGCCGATGTTCATCAAGCTGTCGGTGTCGGCCAGGTGGGCGTGACCGGCGTTGTACTCGTCGGGGATGGGCGTCGCGCTGCCGCCGCGCGAGGGCAGCGTGTGCCCTAGCTCGTGGGGGATCGTGTAGAAGCCGTCCCGCGACTGGGACGCGTCGTTGCCCACCGCATGGGGGATGCCGTCGAGGTTGTCGAGGTGAATCGTCTGCGCCGCGAAGTCGACCCAACTGCGCGGCGAGTCGGTCCCCGGCGGCACCTTGCGCACGTTCACGGTCCAATGGCCCGCCCGCAGCACCCAGCGAATATCGAAGCTCACGCGCAGGTCGCGGGGCGGCGTGGCGAGGTGGTGCGTGCCCGAGGTTCGCAGGCGCACCCGGCCGCTCCACGTGCCCCAAATTTGGCGATCCGCGGTGTTGTGAAAGCGCCTTCGCTCGCTCAAGGTCCACGGGCGCGCCCCCGGATCCACGAGCCAAATGTAGCGCCAATCCTCCTGCACGAAGATGGCGCCGGTTTGGGTATCGAGGTCGATGGTGGCCCAAGACGGCCGGCGAACGATGTGACCCACGCAGGAGATGGTAACATCCCCCTCGGAGGACGACGACATGGCCGGATCCGCGAAACGAAATGAGATGCTTCCCGTCCCCGAGAGCGCCCCGCCCTCGGGCCTCCAAGCAGTGCGCATCACGGCGTTCGACGCCTCGTCGCGCAGCGCGCGCTTCACGCTCGGCGAGCACGAAATCGAGGCCGTGCTCGACGAAACGCTGTCGCCCCGCGTGCTCGAAACCGCCCTCGCCCGCGGCGAGCGCGTGGTAGCCCAGCGCGAAGGTGGGACGTGGGTCGTCTTGGGCGCGCTGCGCACGGCCCCCACGCCCGGCGTCGACGAGGGCGACGACGTGGTGATCAAAGCCAAACGGCTGCGCATCCAAACCGAAAACGAAGTCTCTCTCACAAGCGGAGCCACGACCCTCGTGCTGCGCGCGCAGGGGCTGATCGAGACCCTGGCCCAGGACATCACCACGCGAGCGACCGGCATCCACAAGCTCGTGGGCCGCTTCATTCGTTTGAACTGAAAGGTTCCCGGGTGGACCACCTCTACGCGCTTCAGCTCGACTGTGACGCCGTCCCGGCCACGCTGCTCGTGGTGTCCGCCACGGTGCACGAAGCCATTTCGCGCCCCACCTACGCCACGGTGGTGCTGATCGGCGCCGATGACTTCGATCTCGAAGCCCCCCTGCAACAGGCGGCGCAGCTTACACTCTTGGTCGACGGCACGGCGGTCCGCCAGTTCTCGTTCGTGGTCTCGGCGGTGCGCTTCGAAGGGCTCGCCCGCGGCCAACGCCGCTACGTGCTCGAGCTGTGGCACGAGCTGTCGATGCTCTCTTTGCGCAGCGACGTGCGCATGTTTCAAGAGCAAGACGCCAAAGAAATCATCTCGTTCGTGCTCGATCAAGCGGGCGTCCCCGCCGACCACCTGACCTGGAGCGTTCAACGGTCGCTCTCCAAACGCACCTACTGCGTGCAATACCGCGAGACCGACCTCGACTTCGTGGCGCGGCTCCTGGAGTTCGAAGGCATTCACTACTTCATCCACGACGACGCGGGCGGCACCCACGTCACCTTCGCCGACGCCCAATCGTCGTTCCAACCCATCGAGGGTCAGACCGCCTGGTCCATCGTCGATGGTCGGGAGCACGGCGACGGCATCCGCGAGTTCGAGCTGGAGACCATCGCCACGCCCGAAGCTGCCAGTGTGTGTGACTATAACTTCGAGACTCCCCACATCGACCTGACTGCCACCCAGCCCGGGGTCGACTCGCCACGTGGCGAGCTGTTCGAATACACAGGAGGCTACAAAACGCCCGAAGAAGGTCAGGTCATCGCCAAGCTGCGCTGCGAAGAGATCCTCGCCAAGGGCAAGGTAGGAAACGGTCAGAGCGACCGCCACAGCTTCCGAGCCGGCTTTTGGTTCGAGCTAGAAAACGCCGTGGCTGCGCATCTTTCGCAAAAATACCTGATCACCGCCGTGACCCACGAGATGGTCGCCCGGCCGACCGACGGCGGCGGCCGTAGCGCCTACGTCAACCACTTCACGGTCATCCCCCACGCCACAACCTTCCGCGTGCCGCGCACAGCGCCGAGGCCCCGCCTGCGTGGTGCCCATTCGGCCGTCGTCACCGGACCCGGCGGTGAAATCCACACCGACAAGTTCGGCCGCATGAAGGGCAAGTTCTTCTGGGACAGGGTAGGAAAAGACGACGACACAAGCTCCATGTGGATGCGGGTCGTGCAGCTGCCCATCGGCGGATCCATGGCCTTGGCGCGCATGACCTGGGAGATGTCCATCGCCTACTTCGACGGCGACCCGGACCGGCCGATCGCCGTAAGCCGCCTGTACAACGCCGAAAAGACCTCGCCCTACGGCTATCCCGGCGCCAAGACGCGCATGTCGCTGCAAACCATGTCGAGCCCGGCGAGCGGCAAGTCCAACGAGATTCGCATGGAAGACGGCGGCGGTGGGCAAGAGTTCTTCCTGAACGCCTCCAAGGACTACGACGGTCAGACCAACAACAACAAGACCGAGAAGGTCGGCGTCGACGAAACCATCGACGTGGGCGTCGACGAAGAAATCACCATCGGCAGCAACCAAACCATCTCCATCGGCGCCAACCAAACAACCACCATCGGCGCCGACCAGGGCATTCAGATCACCGCGGATCGCACGGTGTCCATCGGCGCCTCCGAGACGGTTACGGTGAGCGGCAACATCAGCCAGATCATCAAGGGCAGTGACACCGAGACCACCGGCGGCAGTCACACGACGCTCGCGGCGCTGGGCATCGATCGCACGGCCACGTCGAGCTACTCCCTGACCGTGGGTGGATCGATGATTTCGGCGGCGGGCATGGGTGTGTCGTTGGCCGTTGCAGGTGCGAAGTCCGAGACGATCGGCGGCGCCAAAATCTTCGCCTCGGGAAAGTCGGTCACCGAGTCCATCGTAGGCGCCTACGCCGCAACCGTCGGTGGCGTGTGCGTGCACGCGGCCGCGGGCAACCGGGTGGGGGGCACCAAGGGCGTGGCTGCCATCACCGTGGGTGGCCTGGCCAGCATGACAGCGGCCGGCAAGGTATCCATCCAGGGCAAGAAGATAAGCATCCTGGTCGGGGGCGTAGCCAACTTCCTCGGCGGCGGTGGCGTACTGACCTTGACGCCAGCTTCCGCCAGCTTCGGGCCCCTCGTCACCCTCGACGCCTCGGGAAGCATCAAGATTTCCGGCAACCCCAACCTGGTGGGCTGATGGCGCGCGTCGTTGACCTATCCGTCGAAGGCACTGACATCGAGGTAGCGCACCTCCAGGGTACGCTTGCCATGAGCCGCACGTACCTCCTGTCTGCCCATGTGTTCATGCGCGGCGACGCCCCGACCGCCGAAGACCTGCTCGGGAAGAAATACGATCTTACCCTGACCGACACCCACGGCGACGCGCTGACTATCCATGGCTTCGTGATGGGTGTCACCCGGCATGCCGGGGATGTGTTGGACGGAGCGCGCTTCGAGCTGACCTTGGGGTCCCCTGTGGCGCCGCTCACCCTGGGCCGAGACAGCCGTGTGTTCCAAGAAATGACGGTCGTCGACATCGTGACCAAGGTGCTCGACAAAGCCAGTGTCTCGGACACGGAGTGGCGCACCAGCGCGAGCTACGCCACAAGGCCCTACACCGCGCAGTACCGCGAGAGCGACTGGGATTTCGTCGAGCGTTTGCTGGAAGAAGAGGGCATCTACTATTGGTTCGAGCACGACGAGGGCGTGTCCAAAATCGTCTTCGGCGACGACTCCACGGGCGCCGCCCCCATCGATGGCGCGGCGGAGCTCTTGTTCCGCGACAATACGCAGATGGGCGCCACCGACGCGGCCGTGTTGCGCATGACCAAGCGCGCGCGCGTGCGCCACCAGGCCGTGCGCCTGCGCGACTACAACTTCGACAAACCCAAGCTCTTGCTCGACGAAAAGGCGGGCGACGGCGCCCTGGAGCTGTACGACTTCCCGGGTCGCTTCGCCGTCCCGGCCGACGGAAAGCGCCTGGCGCAGGTGCGCTTGGAGGAGCTTACTGCAAGCAAGGTGGTCGTGTCCGGCGACGTCACCACCACCCGGCTGCGAACAGGTCGCACCTTCGACGTGAGCGAGCACCCCATCGAGAGCCTGTCGGGGAGCTACTTCGCCACCAAGGTCAGCTACTCTGCCAACGAAGCCAGGAGTGGGTCCAGCGGTGGACAGGAAGGCTTACAGATCCATTGGGAGGCGATTCCCCTGGACACCCCCTACCGCGCGCCGCGCACCGCGCGCGTCACGCGCGATCCGGCGGGGCCCGAGACGGGCGTGGTGGTCGGCCCCGCGGGGGAAGAAATTCACCCCGACAAGAGCGGCCGTATCCGCGTGCAGTTTTATTGGGACAGGGAAGGTCAGAAGGACGACAAGGCCTCCACCTGGATGCGCGTCGGCCAATTTCCGCTCGGCGGATCGATGATCTTGCCGCGCATCGGTTGGGACGTCCTGGTCCACCACGTGGAGGGCGACGTCGACTATCCGTACGTGAGCACCCACCTGTACGATGGTCAGTTTCCGGTCCCTTACGCCTTGCCCGGCAACAAGACGCGCACGTCGTGGCAAACCGCGACGACACCCGGCGGCGGCTCCTCCAACGAGGTGCGCTTCGAGGACAAAAAGGGTTCCGAAGAGGTGTTTGTCAACGCCTCCAAAGACATGAACGTTGTCGTTGGCGACAACAAGATGGAAAAGGTCGGCGTGGACCTGGAAGAGACCATCGGGTCCAACTTGGGCGAGACGATAGGCGCAAACCGCAAGCTCGGCATCACCTCCAATCAAGATGTCACCATCGGGGCGTCCGAGTCATTGACCGTGTCGGGCAGCCGCTCCGTGGTGGTAGGCGGCTCCGAGTCGACCAGCATCGGCGCTTCGCGCAGCGTAACGGTGACCATGGGCTCCAGCCTCGACGCCACCGGTGGACGAACCTTGACGGTGGGCGGCAGCATGACAGGGATCTCTGCGCTGGGCGTCAACCGCTTGGTTTTGGGCACGGCCAACGTCACCGTGGGAGGCGCCTGGATAAGTGCGGCAGCCACCGGCCTTGCCTTCTTGACCGGAGGTGCCGTCGCGGAGACCGTGGGCGGCGCCAAGATTGGCGCGGGAGCGGCGGGTTGCTCGGTCAGCGTCAAGGGCGCCGCGGCGGAGACCGTGGGTGGGGCCTATGTCATCGCGGCGGCGGGCAACGTGGGCGAAGGAGCCACCGGGCGTCTCGCGTTCACCGTCGGCGGTGCCATGCTGGCCAACGCGCCTACCATCGAAATCGAAGCCGACAGCGAAATATCCATTCGCGTGGGAGGTGCGTCTCTCACCATCAAGTCGTCCAGCATCGAGATCAAGGCTCCATCGATTGCGGCCCCGGGAGCTACCATCAAGAAAAAGGCCTCGAAAATCGAGCATAACTAATGGCCGACGCAAGCTCCATTCACCAAGCCTACTTCGAGACCGAGGGCCTCCCGCCGGGCCTCGCGCGGGTGCGCAGTCTCGTGGCCCACGAGGGGCTCAGCTTTTCTTACCAGGTGGACATCGACCTGGAGCTTCCGGTCACCGAAATCGATCCCAGCGCGTTTATCGGAGCCAACGGTAGGGCCCTAATAACAGGCACCGACGGCGGCATCCTGAGGCGCTTCTCCGGCATCATCACCCGGGTGAGGGAGCGCGCGAGCCGCGATAAAAAGCACCTCTTCGCGGTGACCCTCGAGTCACCCCTCGCCAGCCTGCGCTGGGCCTCCGACTATCGGATCTTTCAAGAGATGACCACGGAGGACATCGTCAAGCAACTGCTCGAAGAGCGTGGAATTCCCGCCGCCAGCGTGAATTTTCGTCTTACCGGCAGCTACCCCACGCGCGAGGTGTGCACCCAGTTTGGCGAGGACAACTTTACCTTTGTCAGCCGCATCCTGGAAGAAGACGGCATCTTCCATTTTCATGAGCACGGCGACGACGGTCCCATCCTGGTTTTTGGCGATTCGAGCTCGGCCTACGCCGCCACCGCGCCCCTCGACGAGTTCGCTTTTCGGCCCGAAAGTGGGCTTGTTTCGCTGGGAGCCATTTTGGAGCTTGCCATGGTGGCGCGGGCGCGCCCGGCCAAGGTGACGCTGCGCGATCACGACTTCAAGAAACCTTCCCTCGACCTGGAGGTCAAGGCGACCGGCACTGCCCCCCTCGACCGCGAGCACTACGACTATCCAGGGCGCTACGTCGAGCCTTCGGAGGGTGAACGCCGGGCCAAGCTGCGCATGGAGGCGTTTGACGCCGCGTGCACGGGTGTAGACGGCACCAGCAGCATCTTTTCGCTGACCCCGGGTCACACGCTCAAAATTACAGAAGCCCCCGACAGCGCCTTTGAAGGCGAGTGGGTGGTGCGCGAAATCGAGCACGCCTGGGACGACGCGCCCGCTAGCGCCACGTCCTACTCCAACCGCTTCCACCTGCTGCCGAAGGACCTACCCTTCCGTCCCCCGGCGACGGCGCCCGAGTGCGACGTGCCCGGGCCGCAAATCGCCACGGTGGTCGGCCCCTCCGGCGAAGAGATTCACACCGACGAGTATGGCCGCGTCAAGGTGCAGTTTCCCTGG